>CAYRWC010000136.1:0-7522 GCA_964427795.1 uncultured Oscillospiraceae bacterium
CTCTACGGCGGCTTTGCGCGGGTCAACGGCGGCGTCAGATGACGGCCCGGCGACGAAGTCATTACCTCACCGATTACCGATATGGGCAGCGTCATCGGCATCCTTTATCAGAATGCCATCCCGATCTTTGCCGATCTCGATCCGCATACCTATAATATGGATCCCGCTTCTATCGAAGCGCGGATCACCGACAAGACCAAGGCGATCGTCGTGGTTCATCTGGCTGGCGGTCCTGCCGATATGGATCCGATCATGGCCATCGCCCGTAAGCATAACGTCAAAGTGATCGAAGACTGCGCCCAAAGCTATCAATGCCGCTATAAAGGCCGCCTGGCCGGCACGATCGGCGATATCGGCTGCTTCAGCGTCAATGATTTCAAGCATATTTCAGCCGGCGACGGCGGCATGGTCGTCACCAACGACGAGGATCTGTATTTGAAGGCAATGCGTTTTGCCGACAAAAATTACGACCGCTTGGCCACCTCGCCGAGCGCCGGCCGCAAAATCCCCTTCCTGGCTCCGAACTACCGGATGTCCGAGCTGGTCGGCGCCGTCGGTCTGGCTCAGTTGGACCGTCTGAACTGGATCTGCGACAAACGCCATCAGTTCGGCGACAAACTGACCGCCGGGATCAAGGACCTGCCCGGCATCACGCCTCATGTCGTCCTCGACGGCTGCGAATCATCTTATTGGTTCTATATGCTGCGGGTAGACGAGAAGAAGGCCGGCGTCAACCGCGACACATTCAGCGAAGCGTTGAATGCCGAGGGAATTCCCTGTTCGGCCGGTTATATCCCGACTTGTGTTTATGAATACGACTTGTTCCAGAATAAGAACGCTTTCGACGGCACCCACGTTCCGTTCGACAGTCCCTATTACGGAAAAGAAGTCGATTATCATAAAGGCTTATGCCCGGTTGCGGAAGAAATCCTGGAAACTGCCGTCCGTCTGAACGTCAACGAATTCTACACGGATCAGGATCTGGCCGACACCATCGCCGCCATCCGTAAAGTCGCAAATTATTACAGCTCTAAAAAATAACAATCCGGTTTACGGCAAATGAGCCGGCGAAACGGTCATTAACGAAAAACCCTGCCGATTGGATTCCGCGAAGGAAATCCGGCCGGCAGGGTTCTTTATTGAAGTTTATGGAAGACGATTATGCGCTTTGATCGCCGTTCCCGCTGCTCCCGTCATTCCCGCCGCTCCCGCCGCCCGGAGGGAATCGGGCGGCGCGGGCAGGCCGTTACTTAAAGAGCCGACGGTAATTTTCCGCAAGAATCTGATCGCGGACCGCCGGATCGATCGCGGCTTTTTCCAGGAGCAGCAGCGTGCTTTTCAGGCAATATAGGCTATGCTGCGATCCATAGAGCAGTTTTTCAGCCGGAACGGCTGTCAGCAGCTTTTCAACGACGAACAAGGATTCTTTCAAGCCGGAAGCGTCAAAAAAGACGTGCTCAAGCGAGTTAATCGTATCTTTAATCTGCAAAATTTCACTGTAGTAAATGCCGGTGAGCAAAACGGCATTTTGCGGATGGGTCTTGAGAAACAGATCCAGCGCTTCCATTTTCGGAGGGCGGCTCTGCAGCAGATAACACATGCGTTCATCTTCCAGGCGGACCGTCAGGACAAGCGGCAAGCCCAGCCGCCCGAGCAGCCGGCACAAAGCGTCCGTCTCCGGACCGTTGATATCGAAACCATGAATGTCGGGATAAATGCGGACCCCTTTGATGTCAAAGCACTGAACGCCGCGGCGGACATCCTCCAGGCAGCAGGGCAGCGTCGGATTAACCGACAGAATATGTTGATAATCCGATCCCTTTATGATTTCATGAAGCTCGATATCACCTTCGAAAGGATCATGATAGAAGATGCTGTCCAAGGATGAAACATAGCCGAAAGCAATCTGATTTTCCGCATGGACGGCTTTGAGATCGGCAAAGGTGCCGCGTCTGATTTTCCGGAAAGGCCAATGGCCTAAAAAGCAATTTACATCAACTGTTTTCATGCTTACTGCTTCCTTTCAAAAATCTTTATGGCGTTTTGGTACAAAATCAGGTCGCGTTGCGCGTCGGTTAATGCCGCTTCCAGAACCTGGCCGTAACAAACCAGGAAGGAGCCGTTCATATCCGAACCGAGCAGCAGCCTTTCGGGTCCGATCATTTCCAAACTATAATCCAAATCGTCGCGGCGGAAGATAGAGCCGGAGAAGTCGACCCAGACATTGGCACAGTCGCGGATCGGCTTGATGCCGTTGTAGCAATTGCCGCCCAGGTGGGCCATGATAATGCGGGCCTGGGGATAGCGGCGAGCCAGGTTGGCGACATGCGTGCCCAGGGTTTCATAAGGCAGCTGGCCGACCGATTTATAAAAGGCATGAATAAGAATTGGAACATCATAGGCGATGCATTGCTCAACCAGCGGGAAAACCAAAGGATCATCGCAGAAGGTCGACATCCAAAGCTTCATGCCCGACATGCCATAATTCTCGATACCGTTTTTCAGGACATCCGCGGCGTTGGCGTGCCGTGGATTGACCATGCACATGCCCCGGACCAGTTCGGGCTGTTCCTGCATGAATTTGTACACTTCGCCGTTCAGGACCTGAACTTCATTTTCGTCCGGAATCAAAGCGTTCAATCCGGATACATAAATCCGGCCGATGCCGAATTGCTTGCAGGCCTGCACCAATTCTTTCTTATTGTTTTCGATTGCGCTCAGCCAGATGTGTGTGTGAACATCAATCAGCATGCTTATATACCTCCAGGATAGGATCGCGTGACATAATTCTGTCCTCTTTATTTTACCTTGATTTTCCGGATGATGATGCTGGTATCTGCTGAAAAGATTTGCAGATGCGATCATCTGGGTTTTCGATTACAGCGGATCTAAAAATTCGACATAATCAAGACATAATCAGGACATAATCGAGAACAAATTCACTAAAAAATGAACATAGATCAACCAATTCTGATCCATACAAGGCTTTTACCGGTTATGTTACGATACAGACACAGGATTTCATGAACATCGTTGATATGGTGAACCACTCGAGCAATGGAGAAACGACGCAGTTCAGTTTAGCCGAAAATAAAAGCAGGAAGGATTGTAAACCATGAACAAGGACATATCCGCGGATAATGGTTTAAGGACCCGTTCGCGAACACTCAATAGACTCTGGCATAACCTTTATTATTACCGCTATTTCTATATCCTGTTTTTACCGGCATTGATCTTTTATGCTATTTTTTCCTACCGTCCGATGTATGGCGTCATTCTGGCGTTTAAGGATCTGAAGTTCTCCAAAGGAATTTGGGGCAGCCCGTGGACGACAATGTATGGTTTCCAGCATTTTTACAATCTGCTCAGCGATATGGATTTCAAAATCGCTTTCCGGAACACCGTTATCATCAGTCTGCAGCGGTTGATCTTTGAATTCCCGGTGCCGATTATCCTTTCCCTGCTGATCAATGAAGTCCGCAACAATAAGCGCCGCCGCCTGGTTCAGACCGTTCTGACATTCCCGCATTTTCTTTCCTGGGTTGTTGTTTCTGGTGTTTTCTTTAACCTGCTGGCCGACTCGGGCGCCGTTAACCAGATCCTGACCATGCTCAATCTGCCCAAGGTTCATTTACTGACGGAACAGGCTACTTTCCGCGGCCTTCTCTATGGAACCAGCAACTGGAAAGAAGCCGGCTGGGGTACCATCATTTATCTGGCGGCCATTTCCGGCGTCAACAAAGAACTGTACGAGGCGGCCATCGTCGACGGCGCCAAACGATTCCAATTGATGCGCTATATCACCTGGCCGGCGATGATGTCGATCATCGGCGTTATGTTTATCCTGGCCATATCCAATATCATGAACGCCGGCTTCGACCAGATTTTCAATATGTATAATGCCGCTGTTTTCGAAAAAGCGGATATCATCGACACCTTCATTTACCGACGGACCTTCATCCAGGGGCTCAGCTTCTCGTCATCCACTGCCATTGGCCTTTTCAAATCGGCTATTAATGTCATCCTTTTGGTGATCGCCAATTCCACGGTGAAGAAAATGACCGGCAGCGGGATTTATTAAGGGGTAGCATATGAAAGACGGAAAAAACAAACTCGGATTGAAAAAGAAAATATACGGCTTTGATATTGTCAACTTCCTTATCCTTCTGGCCCTTACGTTAATCGCCTTGTTCCCGATGTATTATGTGGTTCTCGTGTCTCTGGCCGATTACGCGTCCGTTCACAAACAAGGCCTGTATATTCTGCCGACGACGATCCTCTTTGATTCGTATAAAACGCTTTTATCAACCGATTTATTTACCAACGCGGCAGTGGTTTCGGTTTTTATAACGATTACCGGCACCGTGCTCAGCATGATATTGTCTTCGGCGGCAGCCTATGTTCTGTCTAAAAAACACATTCCCGGCCAGAAGATCATGTTTTCGATCATCCTGATCCCGATGTTCTTCTCCGGCGGCTTGATTCCTTATTATCTGACCATCAAGGATATCGGCTTGATCGACAACATCTGGGTTTTGATTATCCCCGGCGCCATCAGTTCTTATTACCTGATTCTGCTGAAAAATTTCTTTGAAGGCTTTCCGGTCAGCATTGAAGAAGCGGCAAAAATCGACGGTGCCAATGATATCTATATTTTAGCTAAACTCGTGCTGCCGATGTCGGCGCCGATTATCGCCACAATTTCACTTTTTTACGCCGTTGATAAATGGAATGATTACTATACGGCTTTGATGTACTTGACAAACCGCAAGATATTCCCTTTACAGCTGGTTTTGCGTGAAGCCATTCTGGACTTCAATCAGGTCATCGGCAGCTCGGTAGGCGCGCAGCTGGCCCGCGAAAATTCTACAGTTTATTCACAAGGCATGCAAATGGCGATGATCGTTGTATCGACAGTACCAATATTTTGCGTATACCCATTCCTGCAGCGTTATTTTACCAAAGGTCTCATGCTGGGCGCGGTCAAGGAATAAGAATTTACTCTGTAAATAACGGTCCCGGGCCGTTATGATAATGACATCAGGATATGACGTAAGTGAACAAAGAAAGAATGAGTGCAGGAGGTAAGCTATGAAAAAAATGAGCAGAGTCTTGGCAACGGGTCTTGCTACCTTGATGATGGTCGGCATGATGGCCGGCTGCCAGGGCAGTCAGCAAACCAGCGCCGGTACGTCGTCGGCGGCAACCACCGCGGCGGCGTCAGGAACGACGGCAGCCGCCGCGACAACAACCGAAGCAAATCCATACGCGGATCATTTGGATATTTCTATTGCCTATTGGCGCATGGGTGAAGCCTTGCCGGAAAACACCGACGACGCTATCCGTGATCAGATCTTCGAAAAATTCAACATGACTATCGATCCAATCAATCTGACTTGGGATGACTATACACAAAAAATTCTGACTTGGGCAGCTTCCGATCAATTACCTGATATTTTCGGGTATGCGGCCGTCGGCACATCGACCTATGCCGATTGGATCGATCAGGGCATTATCCAGGCCTTGCCGGACGATCTCAGCGCTTATCCCAACATTCAATCGATTATCGAGTCTGACGGCTCCGCTCAGTACAAATTTCCGATGGGCAGCGCCGATGGTAAATTCTATGCAGTCCCCCGCCTGCAAGTTAAAGCGTCCGACGATCTGTGCCTGAGCAACGGCACCTGGATCCGTTCCGACTGGATGGCCAAAGTCGGTGTGACCGAAGCGCCGACCAACATGGACGAGTTCATCGACCTGATGGTGAAGTTCGCCAAAGAAGATCCCGACGGCGACGGCCAGGACAATACCATGGGCCTGACCTGCTATGATGCCGGCTGGCTGCAATTCATGCTGCTGCAATATCAACCGGCCGCTCTTGATTCTTGGGTTAAGGGTGACGACGGACAATGGACCCCGACCTTCATGACCGACGGTTATCGTCAGGGCATCCTGAAAATGAAAGAACTCTTTACTAAAGGCGGCCTCGATCCCGACTTCGCTACACTGAAAGGTGAAGAAGGCGAAGACAAGTTTGCCAACAACCGCGCCGGCGCTTACACCCATGACGATTCGCCCAGCACGCTCGGCTATATCGGTGACAAGTTTAAAGAAGCCAACGGCGCCAGCATGGAAGACTCCATCATGCTGCTCAAACCTTTCAAGAGCACCGACGGCAATTATTATCGCCGCACCGGCAACATCTCCTGGTCCGAAACCTATTTCAACGCCAAAGCCGACGCCGCTAAAGTAGACCGCATCCTGGCTTTCCAGAACTGGCTGCTTTCCGACGAAGGTTACACGCTGATTCACTTCGGCATCGAAGGCACCGATTATACCCGCAACGGTGATTCGCTTGAAGTGATCCAGTCCAAAGATTCCAGCGGAGAAGTTGTCAATAAAGACACGGTCTATCCGATCATGAAAGTCAACAACTTTGCTGAATGGTCCGGAACCCACATGTGGAGCAGCGTCACCCCCAAATATCCGAAATTCAACACCATGACCAAAGAGCTCTACGACTGGTACCTGAAGAATGCCATTCCGGCCAAGACAGACGCCAGAACAGCCTTTGTCACCCTGGCGTCCAGAAGCAAAGAAACCTTCAACGCCAAAGATTTCATTATCAAATGCGTGGTCAGCGACGATACTGAAGCCGCTTATCAAGAACTGGTTGCAAATTTCAAAGCTAACGGCTATGATGATCTCATCAAAGAAATGAATGTCGCGATGTCAGCTTTGCAAGACTGAGTTCGGCAGGACATAATTGAATGAGTGACAACAGGTGATGATAGCCTGAATGAGCAAGGTCTGCCGATCGAACATCGGTAGGCCTTGCTTTTTGCCGGGAGGTCCGGATGATGAAACTGTCGCTGCGCCGCTTGTCCATTAAGTTACAGTTGCTGGTCCTGGAAATTGTAACCCTGGTGGTTATGATTTCAGTTATTCTCTTGAATTATGCTCTGGCCGCACGTATTCTCAATCAAAACAACACCGACTACTCCCAGGAGTACTTTGCCCAGGCGAAACGCAATGTATCGGACAATTGCAGCCTCTTGTCGGCCATGCTGACCAATGCCGCTTACAACAGCAATGTGCAGAAATTTTTGAAGTCAACCGATCCCGGCGATACTTATGACAATTTTTCTAATGTCGACGCCTTGATCAACAGTCTGCAGGCGCTGAAAGGCGACAGCATCATTGATTTTGCGATTGTCGGCAATAACGGCAACCGTTATTTCCAAAACGGG
Source organism: uncultured Oscillospiraceae bacterium (assembly GCA_964427795.1). Classification (GTDB taxonomy): domain Bacteria; phylum Bacillota; class Clostridia; order Saccharofermentanales; family UBA5734; genus JAYFQE01. The sequence goes on from CAYRWC010000136.1 coordinate 7,251, forward strand.
CTGAACGCTTCGGCTCTGGCTTTGCTGGAAAGCCTGCCGCAGCACGGCTTGCTCAATTATTACACCGGCCGGGTCGAATTGACATACCGGGGGATTAAGAAAAATTGCTTTGTTCTGGTCTCGACCATTTATGCGATAGAAGCCACCATCATTAAAAAAGAAGAAATCGGGCTGGCGGCGATTGTCGTGGATGCCGACCTGTTCTCCTTCACTCAGGACAAAAGCGACGCGCAGTCGGATACCGAGTTTTATTTGCTCGACCGGAATAATCT
>CAYRWC010000137.1:0-7451 GCA_964427795.1 uncultured Oscillospiraceae bacterium
TCCGTGGTCGGCTATATTGCGATACAAGATTTAACCAAAGCGTCGGATCTGATCCGCAGCCGTACATACGACGCGTTCTTCCCGTTGATCGCCACAGCGCTCATCTATTTTCTGATGGCCTGGATTTTAACTTATCTGTTGGGACTCATTGAAATAAAGATCAATCCCAAACGTCGCAGCCGTAAGCTTAAGGGCGTCAATACAAAACCCGCGCAGCCGGCCGAACCATTCATCGTCCAGTCGGCAAAGACCGACGGCGATGCGATCGTCATCTTTGAGCATCTGAAAAAAGTATATCCTGCCGTTACGCCCTTATCCGACGTAAACGCTACCATACGCCGGGGCGAGGTAATCTCCATCATCGGCCCCTCCGGTACGGGAAAGAGCACTTTGCTGCGTTGCCTGAACCGGCTGGAAACGCCGACGGAGGGCCATATCTATGTATTTGGCCAGGACATAACGCAAAAGAATACCGATATCAATCAAGTACGCCGGCGCATGGGCATGGTTTTTCAAAGCTTCAATCTGTTCACACATCTCACGGTGATTGAAAATCTGATGCTCGCTCCGGTAGAAATACTCGGCTGCAGCCGCCAGCAGGCTTATGAACAAGGCATAAAGCTTCTGGAAAAAGTAGGTCTCGCGCAGAAAGCCTTCAGCTACCCGGACGAATTGTCCGGTGGCCAGAAACAGCGCGCCGCGATTGCCCGAACCCTGGCAATGCAGCCGGAAATGATTCTGTTCGACGAGCCTACATCCGCGCTGGATCCTGCTATGGTCGGCGAAGTGCTGACGGTGATGCGCAATCTTTCGGATAAAGGTTTCACGATGCTGATCGTGACCCACGAAATGCGCTTTGCCCGCGACGTATCAAGCCGTATTTTTTATATGGATGAGGGCGTTATTTATGAAGACGGTACGCCTGAGCAAATTCTTGATGAGCCGGAGCAAGAAAAAACACGCATTTTCGTTAAGCGTCTGAAAACCTACAACATATCGGTCGTCAGCAAAGACTATGATTTCATCGGCGCCGTCGGCGGGCTTCACCGCATGGCATCCCGGCTGCTCTTTAACCAACGCCAGCTTAACGCCGTGCAATCCGTGTTTGAAGAATTGATTCACCTCATCATTGTGCCGCATTATACGCAGAACGATGGATTCGACGTGGCGTTTGACCTGACTTACTCGGAAACGGACGACAAGATCAACATCGACATCCGTTATGACGGCAGCCCGTTCAACGCGTTGAGCGAAGGCGACGACATGTCGGTAAAATTGGCTTTGATGTATGCAAAGCGCTTTGCTTACACGTATAACAACGAGTATAATCATCTTGCTGTCACAATCTGATTTTAAAAGGAGACAGACCATGGACATTCGATTGATGACCTACAATATTCAGCACGGACTTGATTATACGAAACAGCTTGCCAACCCATCGACTGGCAGCGGCGCCGATGTCATTGATCTTGACCTTATGGCTTCCGTCATTCGGGAACAGCAGCCCGATATCGTCGGTCTGAATGAAGTGCGCGGCACGGGGCTGAATTTCGACTATACCGCACAGGCGGAGAAGCTGGCGGCCCTGCTGGATTATCATTGTTATTTTGCCTGCGCCCTGAAGTTTGACGGTAAAAATCCCTACGGCAACGCAATCCTCTCTAAATTTCCGATCCAATCGGTTGAAACGGTTTCCATTATGGATCCTCCGGTTCAGGATGAGGACGCTTATTATGAAACGCGCTGTGTTCTGCGCGCGCACTTTCTGGAAGCAGGCGGTTTTACCGTACTCATCAGCCATTTCGGATTAGCGAAATCAGAACAGCGCAACGCGGTGGCTCAAGTGAGAGAATTACTGGCCAAAGAGCAAGGTCCGGTCATTGCGATGGGCGATTTCAACATGACGCCCGACAATCCGATCCTGGCGCCGCTTCTGAAAGAAATGGACGATACGTCGTCGGTGTTTAAGCATCCGCTGCTCAGTTTTCCTTCCGACCAACCGGAAATCAAGATCGATTATATCCTTTCACGCGGATGCCGCATTCTGGAAGCGGATATCCCAGCGGTGACCGCATCCGATCATCGCCCGCATACCGCGCGGGTTGCGCTCGGCTTGTAGAGGGTTCATTTTCATGATGAACGCAGGTTTATTGACTTTTTTATGTTTTAATCCTGCCACCCTTGTCAATGCTTCCGATATTTCTCACGGAATTGCGATGGCGTGCAGCCTGTATGCCTCTTAAAAACACGAGTGAAATTGCTATGGTCACTAAATGCACACAATTCGACTATCTCGCTGACATCATATTCCGATTCAGCGAGATATTTTTTTGCCGCCACAATCCGGCAGGTCTGCAGGTGTCCCATGACCGAATAGCCTGTCGCCTTTTTAAACATATGCGACAAATAATAAGGACTCAGGTTGTATTGTTCCGCAAGAGAGTTTAGCGAATAAGTTTGGAAATACTGTGTGCTGAAAAGCGTTTGGATGTCCTGCACGATTTTTGCGTGTTTGGAATCCGCGATATAGAAGTTCTCCGGCAGCAACCGAAAAAGCATAATAAGAACCTGAAACAACAGCAGGTTGAGCATCTCCTGATTCATTTGTCCCCGGTTTTCCATCTCCGACAGGATTTCTTCAAACAAGCCGTCCAGCTTGTGCTCATAAGGGTGTGTGTCGATCACGTGCCTAAAATTGTCCGGCCGGTTGACGAGTACGGAGAGAAGTGCCGACTGTTCGCTGTTCACCGCACTGACGGCGGGGGATATATGCACGGAATAGCGCGCATAATCGGCGCTTTCCACTTTAATGGAATGGCGCTCGTAGCGGCTGATTAATACGATTGCTCCCGCTTTGGCCTGATAATGGCGGTGATCAATCGTGATTGAAGCAACGCCGCTTTTGATATAGAGTATCTGGTGTCTGTCGTGGTAATGCGACAGCTTGCCCGCCATATTATGCGCATAGTCCGCTGACACGATGCTTTCCGCCATACCCGAACCACATCCTTCCATGGTTGTATTACTATCATACGCCGTAAACTTGAAAAAGCAAGATTTACATAAAATCAAGCAAGCATTCCATAACAATCCTTCCTGCGCCGCGATACAATGAGCGTGAAGGAGTGAACTGATTTTGATGAGAAAGGTATACATAAATATCGACGATTTCAAACGGCAGAATGCGGAGCTGGGCACGGCTCTGCCCTTTGTGGATGATGTGTCGCCTTTAAGGCAGCCGCTTACCCTTGGCGAGGTTAACGTGTCAAACCGCCTGGCCTGTCAGGCAATGGAGGGGTGCGATGGTACATCCGATGGCGCGCCGGGCGAGCTGACAAAACGGAGATATCACCGGTTTGCGGCAGGCGGAGCAGGCCTCATCTGGTTTGAAGCCACAGCGGTGCTGCAAGAGGGACGGGCCAATCCCCGCCAGCTGTTTATTCATGAGGGCACGCTTGACGCCTTCAAGGCGCAGGTGGAGGCTATCAAGGAAACCGCATTGCGGGAAAACCATTACGAACCTGTCGTCATTATGCAGGCCACCCATTCCGGCAGATACAGCAAGCCGCAGGGCAAACCGGCGCCGGTGATCGCTTATAACAACCCGATTTTTGAAAAGGACCCCCCCCTGTCATCGGATCGGATTATCACGGATGACGAGCTTGACCGCGTGGGAGAAGCCCTTGTTAAAGGCGCCCGTCTTGCCGAGCAAGCCGGGTTTGACGGCGTTGATATCAAATGCTGTCATCGCTATCTCAATTCCGAACTGCTGTCGGCATTTCATCGTGCCGGGCGGTATGGGGGCAGCCTTGAAAACCGCACCCGTTTGCTGCGGGAAAGCATTGCGGGCGCTATGGCGAGCTGCTCCCCATCGTTCATCGTGTCCTCCCGGCTGAATGTGTATGACGGCTTTGAATTCCCGTTCGGGTTTGGAGTATCCCCGGACGGCGGGCTGGATTTTGATCCCACCGAACCGATATGGCTGTTACAGCAGCTGCGGGATTTGGGCGTCAAGCTGCTGAACATCACCATGGGTAACCCCTATGTCAATCCGCACGTCAACCGTCCGTTTGCGGCGGGTGGATATGCGCCCGAGGAACACCCGCTTTGCGGAGTGAAACGAGTGCTCGACGGTACGGCTCGTTTGAAACAAGCGGTGCCCGAGCTGGCCATCATCTGTTCGGCGCTGTCCTTTCTGGGCGTGGCCGCTCCTGGCGTCGCGGCGGCGTATATTCAGGAGGGCGGCTTTGATTTTGCCGGTTTTGGCCGAACCATTTTTGCCTACCCCGATTTTGCGCGGGATATTCTTACCAACGGGGCGATGGATAAACGGAAATGCTGTATTTGCTGCTCTAAATGCACGGAACTGATGCGTGCCGGCAGCACGCCGGGATGCGTCATCAGGGACAGAGAGGTGTATTGGTCACTCTATAAACAATATTGCGGAGGGAATGTATAATGAAAAAAGTTGCTTTAGTTACCGGTGTAGCAGGCGGAATCGGCTTTGCCACCGCCAAAAAACTGCTTGCAGGCGGTGTCAGCGTAGTTGGTATGGACGTGATGCCGGCGATGCCTAAACCACTTGACGGTGATTTTTTGTATGTGCAGGGTGATTTGAGCAAAGCACAGGACCGGCAGCAGTATGTCCGTGCCGCACTCGAAGCCCATGGCAAAATCGATATCCTCGTCAATGTGGCGGGAGTGGCGCCCCGCGTGCGTGCCGATATTCTGGAAATGACCGAGGACAGTTACGATTTTGTGATGAACATCAACACCAAGGGTACGCTGTTTTTGACTCAGCTTGTGGCCAATGCCATGAGGGAGAACCCCGGGCGTGAGGGTGGCAGTATCGTGAATATCTCCTCCATGTCGGCTTATACCAGCTCGACCAGCCGCGGGGAATACTGCATTTCCAAAGCCGGTGTGTCCATGATTACCACTCTGTTTGCCGACCGCCTTGCCGAATACGGCATTATGGTGAATGAAATCCGCCCCGGCATTATCGCCACCGGCATGACCGATAAGGTCAAGGAAAAGTATGACGCCTTGATTGACGGCGGATTGCTCCCGATTAAGCGTTGGGGCAAGCCGGAGGATATTGCCGATGCCGTGTGGACGCTTTGCAACGGGTCGCTTCCCTATGTGACCGGTCAGTCGATTGATGTTGACGGCGGCTTCCACATCCAGAGGTTGTAATGTATAAAGGAGATTGTATGGATTTCTTGACATATGACGCCATCGTAGTCGGCACCGGTGCTGCGGGATACAACGCTGCGTGCCGGATTGCGCAGGAAGGCCATAAAAGCGTTGCCATCGTCACTGAAGGCGTGAATTGCGGAACCTCACGCAATACCGGCAGCGATAAGCAGACCTATTACAAGCTGGGACTGGGCGGCGACAGCCCGGACAGTGTGCGGCGCATGGCCGAAAATCTGTTTTCGGGAGGTTCGGTGGACGGCGACAACGCTTTGTGTCAAGCCGCATTATCGGTGCGCTGCTTTATGAACCTGTGTGAACTGGGCGTGGCGTTCCCCGTCAACCGTTACGGGGAATATGTCGGCTATAAAACCGACCACGACCCGTTTGCCCGTGCGACATCAGCCGGCCCGCTGACCTCCAAACTCATGACCGAGGCGTTGCAACAAAATGCCGCCCGTTTAAACATTCCGGTTCTGGACGGACTGTTGGCCATCGAAATCCTGAAAGACAACGGAGCTGCTTGCGGTTTGCTCTGTTTGGAAATGGACAGCGGCCGGTTGGTCGCCATTCGTTGCGCCGACATCGTGCTGGCCACGGGCGGCACTGCCGGAGTTTACGCCGACAGCGTGTACCCAGAATGCCATACGGGAACGACCAGTCTGGCACTGCTGGCGGGCGCCATCGCACAAAACCTGACCGAATGGCAGTATGGATTGGCGTCGGTATCGCCGCGCTGGAACGTGTCTGGCACTTATATGCAAGTGCTGCCCCGTTTTGTGTCGGTGGATGAGGACGGAACGGAACATGAATTCTTGAGTGACTATTTTAAGGATCCCTATGAAGCGTTGTCCACCGTCTTTTTGAAAGGCTATCAATGGCCGTTCGACAGCCGCAAGGTACAGGACGGCTCTTCGGTGATTGACCTGCTGGTCTACCGCGAATGTGTCATGCATAAGCGGCGGGTGTATTTGGATTTTACGAAAAATCCCTTCGGCTTTACGGACATCGCATACACTCGTTTGTCTAAGGAGACCTATGAATATTTGCACAATGCGCATTCCTGCTTTGGTAAACCGATCGACCGTCTGATGAAAATGAACGCGCCGGCTGTGGAGCTGTATGCCGGTAAAGGCGTGGATCTGACGACCGAGTATCTGGAAATCGCCTTGTGCGCTCAGCACAATAACGGCGGTATCGCGGTGGATTTGTGGTGGCAGACAACTGTGCCGGGGCTGTTTGCCGCCGGCGAATGCGCGGGGACGCACGGCGTTACCCGTCCGGGCGGAAGTGCTCTCAATGCCGGGCAGGTGGGTTCCCTGCGTGCCGCGCAATACATTTCCGAACGCGGTCACAATTTGATTGACGAGAAAGTTTTCAAAACCATCGCCGAAAAAAGCATCGCTATTCATACGGAGAACCATCAACAGCTCTTGAATAAAGAAAGCAATGCTGCCGCGCTGATCACAAAGGTGCAGCGCCGGATGAGCGATTCCGCCGCCGCCATACGTCATACCGAAAGCATGCAAAAAGCATTGGATGAAACCAAGGCGGAACTGGAGAATCTCTGTCATGCGGTCGGCGTATCCGACAAACGGGAGCTGTTCCTGTATTACAAATTAAAGGACATCCTCCTGTCACAGCAGGCGTTGTTGACCGCCATGATTGATTATGCGCAAACCATCGGCGCCACGCGCGGTTCGGCATTGTATTATGACAAGCAGGGCCGTTTACGCGAAGGGCTGGAGGAAATGTTCCGTTTCACACTGGAGGACGGAACAGCGGGACAATCCGTACAGGAGCTGCGTTATGGCTCTGACGGATATACTGTTGAGTGGCGGGCGGTTCGGCCTATCCCGCAAACCGATGACTTTTTTGAAAACGTTTGGCGCGGTTACCGGGAAAACAAAAACATTTTTTAGGTGATGAGAAGCTCCTTGTTTAATAAAAATATGGGGTGTGGCGACAAATGCTTTTAGAACAAGCTGCAAATCCCGATTTCTGGCTTACCGTTCGTAATAACCCGGCATATGAACCCTATATTTTACAAATCAAAGAGTTTTATGCAGCGAATAAGGATGAGGCCATTCCCTCCATTCTGTATACCGATCGTTGGCTGTATTATCAAAACGGAAGTCGCTCAGAGATGGAGCGCCCGTATTTTCGACGCAGAATCTTCTTGTCGGCAGTGGCTGTATTAGCCCTGCTCTATCCCGAAGACGAGCACTACCTTACCGAGCTGCATGACATCGTAT
>CAYRWC010000138.1:0-7421 GCA_964427795.1 uncultured Oscillospiraceae bacterium
CAATGGCATTAATCCCTGTCCGGACACCAAGATTATAGAAATACATATTGCAGGATGTCGCCAGGGCAGAAGTCAGTGTCAGATCGCCGTGGCCGCTGCCCGGTTTTTCCAGGCAATGCCAGAGCATATCACCGATCATTTCGGTTCCTTTGCAGCGAATAGTGCTGCTGTTGGGTGTAATCACGCCTGTCTCCAGTGCCGCCACAGCCGTTGTCGGTTTAAATGTCGATCCGGGAGCGTAGATTTCCATCATCGCCCGGTTCCACATCGGCTTGTTTACATTGTCCGTCAAATACTGCGCGACACGTTTGGCTGCTTCCTGATCATATAATTGGCGGACAAAGTCATTCGGATCATAGGACGGATAACTGGCCATGGCTAATACGGCGCCGGTTTTGGCATTTAGCATGACTACCGCGCCGGCATCGGCATCACCCTTGTTTTTATTACCCGCACTGTTGCGAATTTCCTCGATAACCCGTTTTAGTGAAGACACGGCGGTTTGCTGCATGGATAAGTCGATCGTCAACCGGACATTGTTACCCGATGTAACATTTTTACCGATGTTCTCTGAGAAAAATGTTCCCGCTTCTTCAGCCACAGTCCAAATGTTATAAGGCTTGGCACCATCCTGACCGGCAAGATAACGTTCAGCCGTCGATTCGACGCCGGCTTGCCCGACCATGGCATTGGAAGCATAGCCCAGCGCTTTCAACTCATTATATTGTTCGGATGATATGCGGCCGACATAACCCAGAACATGGCTCAGGGTCTGCGCGTCATCCGTATAAACCCGCTCGTAATCCAAAGATGTTATAACGCCTTTGAAACGATAATTTTGTTCATTGACAGCCTGCACCACATCATCACCGATATCCCGGGCGATCTCCAGAGGTGTGCCTTGCGTAAATGCCCAATTGTTCTGATAAATCAAATATCGTAAACACATGATGCGAAACGCATCGGCCTGACTGTAGCGCCGGCCGTCCGCTTCGGGATCTTCGATGGTAAAGAGTTTATAAAGCATATAGTTATAGAGTAATTCCGGCGTATCTTTAGCCACTTGATTGTCAAAGGTTGGCTGATCACCGGCAGCCGCAGTTTTTAAAGGCAGCACATTGCCTTTTGTCTCCCAATACAGCGTATCCTCAAGCGATTTGACAAAAACCGGCGTGCCGCAATCCTCGCCTTCTCCTTCGGCATGCGTGCACCCGTCGTGATTCAGCTGCAGATAATCCGTCAATCCGCTTTCCCACTGCACGCCGCGATCATCTAAAAAATGAGCCAGATCCAGAAGCATGGCATTTAATTCATCAGATTCCAGACCGGCATATGTGATCTGTAAAACATTGATCGAACGGGAATACGCCAATGGAATGCCGGCAGCGTCGACTATATCGCCGCGGGAAGCTTTAACCGTCTGCTGGCGGGCAACGCCGGCTGTTTCGCTGACGCCTGCCGCCGCCGAAGGATTGAACTGCAATATGGCCGTATTATAGAAGATCATCGAACCGGCTAAAAGGAAAATGACGGCCAGCAGCGCATACCGGCTGCTGATAAACTGCTTGATCCGCCGGAAAAATCCCGGTCTTTCTTCCCGTATCAACGACTGGTCCGCGTCTTGATGGTCAAACAAAAAAACGCCGTCTTGTTTCAGTTCACCCGCCACACGCTGCCTCCGACAATTTCTTCATCCGGATCGTCTGTCCGGCTGCCCCTCCGGTACGGACCAAGGAAAGCCAAAAGAAATATTATGGGGATTCCGGCCAGAAGGTTGACGATCATTTGCGCCGGCAGCGCCAACAACGCCGGTTTGGCTAAATCAAGCCACGAATGAGTCACATCCGGCAGCAACGGGATCATGAAGGTGATCGTCGTTATCAAAAAAGCATACAAAACCGTCATGATTTCGATCTGAGCCAGGCCTAAAAGGATATTTCGGCGAAAAAACTGGCGAAAAAGAACTGATGATAGCAAGGCGATATACATGAGGAGAAGCATGCCCAGACCCAAAGCGCGGCCGGCCAGCAAATCCCGCATCAATCCGGATGCCAGGCCGATTACAAAGCCGTCGGAGCTGCCAAACATATATCCGCATAAGACAGCCAGAATCAATGTCAGATCAGGCCTGTTTCCCTGGAACGCCCAATTGTCCGGCAAAGTCACCTGCAATAATCCGAGAATCAGCACATAAACGGCATAAACCGCTATTTTTCTGATCAAAACGCGATTGCGAATCATGAAGTCGTCTTCCCTTTCATGACAAACACGGTTGTCAGATTTTCCAGGTCGGTATAAGGCTGTAGAATCGCCTGTCTTTGCTCTTTTGTTTCTTCATCGATTATGGAAACCACTTTCCCGATCGGAATGCCTGCCGGGAACAAACCGCCGACGCCGCTGGTCACCAGCTCGTCGCCAACCTGAAGTTTGGCGTTGGCCGGAATTTGATCAACCAGACACAAGCCTTTTTCTTTCAGATCCAGATCGCCCCGGACACGGACCAAGGATCCGTTGACGACATTGACTTTGGCAGATGCGGCAAATCCTTCGTGCAGTAGCGGTAAAACTTTTCCTGAAACTGCATCGGTCGACATGACACGGCCGACCAGTCTGGATTGAGCGTCTACAACGGCATAAGATAGGGTCTCCGTTACCGTCAGGCCGTCTCTCGTCCCCAAATCAATTCGGAAAACATCAAACCAGGTTCCGATCTCCCGCGTCATGACCCGGGCGCCAAGGATCGTATAAGAATCAAATTGGTCTTTCAGCTTAAAGGCATCTTTCAGCTCTTCATATTGGCGGCCGGCCTCTTCCAACTGCGAAATCTGGCTGCGCAGGCCGGCATTTTCTTCTTCCAGGCTTTGGTTTTCCTCTCTGATCCGGGCACCTTCGGTTAACGATTCATAAAATCCGGTTATTTTATCGGTTATGCCGATCAATCCTTTTTGTACCGGCTCCAGAGCGGCTGATATCGGGCTTGTAAGAAAATTCAGCGGGCTGCCGGGCAAAGAGGACAACAACAGCACTGCTAATAAAAGCAGAGTTGTAAAAACAATAATAAAAATCCGATTGCGGACTTTTCCAGGCAAACCGACCACGCTCCTTTAATCAGGTTCTTTGACATCATACCGCAAAAATGGGGATACTTCAAACCAGGCCGATTCGCTTCAAGCTGATGGATCCGCCCGCGGCCAGGATCAAATGATCGACCACCTTGATGCCCATCATTTCTCCCATTTCAACCATTTTCCTGGTGGTTGCCAGGTCGTCGCTGCTGGGCGTCGATTCGCCGCTGGGATGATTATGGGCCATGATCAACGCCGCCGCGTTGGCTTTTACCGCTTCGCGAAATAAATCGCGCGGATATATAACCGCAGTAGCCAGTCCGCCTTTGCAAATCCGGCATATCCGGATAATCCGATTTCTGATGTCCAGAAGAATCAACCGCAATTCATCATGCGGCAGATTAATCATTTCCGGTTCCAGCAATTCCAGGGCATCTTCCGGTTTACGAATTTGTATTCTTGCATGATATTTACGGCAGTATGAAACCCGCAAACCCAATTCCACAGCAGCTCGTATTTGAATGGCCTTAACCCGGCCGATGCCGGGAAAAGCCATCAGTTCTTCCAGACTGCTCTCCCGCAGAAATTCCAATCCGTTCTCCCGATTGCGCTGCATTAACCGCTGACAAAGGCTCAATGCCGTTTCATGTCTGGAACCGCTGCGAATGATGATTGCAAGCAATTCGCTTTCGGTCAAAGTATCCGACCCGTTTTTCAGCATTTTTTCATAAGGCCTGTCATCTTCCGGCAAGTCTCGCATCGTTACATGTTCTTCTGATTCCATAGCCCCTCCTATCGGAGGATTGATCCGTTCCAGGGCACCAAATCAGATAATCCAGGAATTGAACTGAACTGTTCCGCCGCTTGCTGCAGCAGATCCATCAGCCTGTAAACCGGTAATCCCATCACATTGTAATAACATCCGTCTATACGTTCAATCCAGGCGGCGCCATATCCTTGTATGCCATAGGCGCCCGCCTTATCCATCGGTTCGCCGGTGGATATATACCACCGGATCATTTCTTCGTTCAGCTGCGTAAAATAAACTGTGGTTCGTTCGACAGTTTGCAGACAATCCATCAAGCCGTTATGAAATACAGCCAGACATAGACCGGTCAACACTTCATGCGCGCTGCCGGATAGCCGGCGCAATAATTCCGCCGCATGAGCTTCGTCGGCCGGCTTGCCCATAATCAACCCGTTATGGACAACCATCGTGTCGGCGGCGATAACACAACAGACTTCCGGCAAACTCATTTGTTCCCGCAGCGCGTCAATTTTACCGGCAGGCAAGAACCGGGCCAGAGCCATCGGATCGGCCTGGATTGTCGCCGGCGTCTGGTTTTCATCGAAACGGGGAACCGCTATGGAAAAGCGGTCTGCACCCCAAAACCGTTCCAGCAGAGCCCGGCGCCGAGGCGACGCCGAAGCCAGAATCAACGGTATCTGCGTTTTTTCTGCCATAGAACGGCTAAAAATCAGCGCTGCCGGTCGTCCGCGGATAAGGTATGACATCCCGGATATTCGGCACACCGGTCAAATACATGATCATCCGTTCAAAACCCAATCCGAATCCGGCATGTCTGGCGGATCCGTAACGGCGCAATTGGAGATACCACCAATAATCCTGTTCCTTAAGTCCCAGTTCAGCCATCCGCTGCGTAAGCTTCTCAATATCCTCTTCGCGCTGACTGCCGCCTATGATCTCCCCGATTCCGGGAACCAGGCAATCCATCGCGGCAACGGTTTTACCGTCCGGATTTTGTTTCATATAGAAAGCTTTGATTTCTTTCGGATAATTAATGACAAAAACAGGTTTCTTGAAAATGACTTCCGTCAAATATCGTTCATGTTCGGTTTGCAGATCGCAGCCCCAATATACCGGATATTCAAAACGGTCGTGCACCTTGCTGAGAATATCTACGGCTTCCGTATAACTGATCACACCGAATTCGCTGTTTAAAACATGATTCAGGCGCTCCAGCAGTCCGTTGTCGACAAAAGTATTGAAAAAATCCATTTCTTCCGGACAATCACTCAGAACCTTGCCGATAATCGCCTTAATCATGTCCTGTGCCAGCTGCATATCGTCATCCAGATCCGCAAAGGCAATCTCCGGTTCGATCATCCAAAACTCAGCGGCATGTTTGACTGTATTCGATTTTTCAGCCCGAAAGGTCGGACCAAAAGTATAAATATTACGAAAAGCCAAAGCAAATGTTTCGCCGCTAAGTTGTCCGCTGACGGTTAAGTTGGCATGCTTGCCGAAAAAATCCTGGCTGTAGTCAACGGCGCCGTCTTCCGTACGCGGCGGATTGTTCATATCCAAAGTCGTAACCGTAAACATCTGGCCGGCGCCCTCGGCATCGCTGCCGGTAATAATCGGCGTATGGACATAAACGAACTGCCGTTCCTGGAAAAACTGATGTATCGCATAAGAGGCAATCGACCGCACCCGGAATACTGCCGACATCAGATTGGTGCGAGGCCGCAAGTGGGCTATACTGCGCAGATATTCCGGGGAGTGGCGTTTCGGCTGCAGTGGATATTCCGGCGGGCAGGTACCCTCGACAACGATTTTTACCGCTTGAAGTTCAAAAGGCTGTTTGGTACCGGGTGTTGGAATCAGAATACCGGTGGCAATTATGGCCGATCCGTTGCCAAGATGAGCGATTTCATCATAGTTATCCAGTTTTTCACGGGCGAAAACGACCTGTAAATTCTGGAAAAATGTGCCGTCATTAAGGTTTATAAAAGCAAATTGCTTTTGGTCGCGCAAAGTCCGGATCCAGCCGGCTACCGTTACGGTCTGGTTCAGATGGTTTTCCGGCTGCCGGAACAAACTGCGGATCGATGTTGCAGCTATCATCTCCCGATCACCCCTTACCGCAGCAAGCTTTATATTTTTTGCCGCTGCCGCAGGGGCAGGGATCGTTGCGGCCAATCTTTTCATGATGAACGATCTTTGATTCACGATAGGATTTCGTTATGGTTTTCTGTTCATCAGGCGTCAGAATTTGATTCCATTCTTTCAGGCCAAACAGCCAATCCGCTTTCGCTTCATGCATATGCCAGTATAACTGCGGGAAATCGATATCCAGATGAACCGGCGTATCATCGGCGATGCCGTCAAGGTCCAATTCTGTTTTCAAGCTGGCATTGATGCCGTCGAGAAAACCTAAAAATATGACCTTGTCCGCCCCAAATCCCAGCCGATCCGCCAATTCGGCGGCCGTTCCTTCGACGACCGGGCTGCCGGCGCCAAGGATCATGGCATAGGCATCTTTTTCCAACTGATAGTATTGTTTAAACCAGGCTTCAGTTGCAGCCGGGTTGCTTTGATCATTCAGATGATCCTGCCATTCCTGAAAATAACTCATTGCTTCATATCCTCCCTTATGCCATGCGATCTGCTATAGCTTGTAAAAATCCGGTTGTATCGACGACTCGTTCCTCCGGTAAATGAACCAGATTCTTTAGATCACCGGTGATGATGCCTGCTTCGATCGTCGCCAAGGTCGTTTTTTCCAACCGGTCGGCAAAGTTCGCCAAATCAGGCAGCTGATCTATCTCGGCACGTTTTTTTAACGCTCCGGACCAGGCGAACAATGTCGCCACCGGATTAGTCGAGGTCTTTTCACCTTTTAAATACCGATAATAATGACGGGTTACCGTGCCGTGCGCCGCTTCATATTCATAAACGCCGTCCGGAGAAACCAGTACCGAAGTCATCATAGCCAGGCTGCCGCAAGCCGACGCGACCATATCGGACATGACATCGCCGTCATAATTCTTGCAGGCCCAGAGCATGCCGCCTTCCGACCGCATGATCCGCGCCACGGCATCGTCGATCAAAGTATAGAAAAACGATATGCCGGCTTCTTTAAATTTTCCGGCGAATTCTGCTTCGTAAAGATCATGGAAAACATCTTTGAATCGGTGGTCATAGATTTTCGATATTGTATCTTTTGTGGCAAACCAGAGGTCCTGATGCAGATCCAGAGCATAATTAAAGCAAGAACGGGCAAAGCTGGTAATCGACGCATCCAGATTATGCATGCCGAGGATAACGCCGGCTCCGTTGAATTCATGAATCAGCTGCCGCTTGGTTTCGCCGTCGGGCATGGTCAGCAGGAGTTCTGCTTTGCAAGGTCCGTCCACCAGCATTTCCGAATCGCGGTAGATATCGCCATAAGCGTGACGGGCCAAGGTAATCGGTTTTGTCCAGCCGGAAACCAACGGTTTAATGCAATCGACCATAATCGGCGCCCGGAAGACAGTTCCGTCCAAAATAGCTCTGATCGTGCCGTTAGGGCTCTTCCACATCTTTTTTAGGTGATATTCGTCCATTCGCTG
>CAYRWC010000139.1:0-7364 GCA_964427795.1 uncultured Oscillospiraceae bacterium
CGTTTAAAGCGGGACTGCCGGTTAAGCCGGCAGAGGATCCGGCTTCAGGCTTCATTTTCCTGAATTTGACGCAATAAAGCCAGGCAGCGGGCATACTTGCTCTGGCTCTCCGGTTCAACATCGTAGCGGGCCTGCATTTCGTCGCCCAAAGCCATCAAATCGCGCACATCGCCTTCTTTAAGCTCCAGTTCCAGTTCATTGATCTGCGCGGTCAGCGGGCCGGCGTGCAATTCGCCGATATCCAGCGCCAGTTCCATCAGGGTATCGCCATAGCCGATATCATAAGCGGTGCGCGTAAAATCAGCCTGGCAGATCTCCAACAGCGGTTGGCCGTCGATTTCCAGCAGCAATTCGCGCAGCCGCTCGTCAGGATCGCCGTCGCTGACAGCCAGCTTCAGGAACCAAGACGCGTCCAGACCTTTTTCCGGCTGATCGGACCAATCCATCGCCTCGTCGTCCAGGTTGACCGACCACTCCAAGCGCTGATGCAAGCCTTTGCTGGCCGCTTTGCCCAGTTTAACCGTCGCGACGCGCCGGTCGTCTTCGCGGCGGATCCGCAGAGATGCCCGCCGGATGGTCAGAGCGCCGGCCGCCGTATCATAATACTGACTGTGCATGTCCGTCTGCTGCCGAGAATCCGGGAGCAGCAAATCGGCGATCCAGGGGTCGGAAAAGAATGATGACCGGTCGCCATCTTGTATAAAGCGCAATTTCAATTCGGTTTCCATGTCAATCCTCCTGGATTAAGCGAGCTAATTCATTCAGACTCGACTCAAATTCCGACATGGCGTCCCGTACCGGCGCCGGTGTTGACAAATCGACTCCGGCCGCCGCCAAAACAGCCAGCGGATAATCGGAGCTGCCTGCCCCGAGAAAGGTCAGATACCGGTCGACAGCCGGCTGTCCCTCGGTCAGAATTTGATGGACAAGGGCAACAGCCGCCGAAAAGCCGGTTGCGTATTGAAAGACATAATAAGCATTATAAAAATGGGGGATTCTGGCCCATTCCCACTGCATGAAATCGTCAATAATCACATCGGGTCCAAAATAACGGCGCAGCAAGCCGCGGTAAACCGAGCACAGCACCTCCGCCGTCAAAGCTTCGCCTTGTTCGGCTTTTTGATGAATCTGCCATTCGAATTCGGCAAACATCGTCTGCCGGAAAACAGTCAGCCGGAATTCCTCAAGAAAATGATTGAGCAAATAGGCTTTTTCCTGACGGCCGTCCGGCGTCGATTCATCACACCGACTCAATAGTGAGCGCATCAAGAGAATTTCATTGACCGTCGAGGCGATTTCCGCCAGAAAAATCGGATAATGGGCTTCCGGATAAGGTCTCCGGTTGGTGTAATAAGTATGGAGGCTATGGCCCAATTCGTGCGCCAGAGTAAAAATATCCGATAAAAGGCTGCCGTAATTCATTAAAATATAAGGATGACTCTTGTACGATCCCCAGGAATAAGCGCCATTAGTTTTTCCCGGCGTCTCATATACATCGATCCAGCGGCTGCTCAGATGCTGTTCCACGATCTGCAAATACTCGGGTCCCAGCGGAGCCAGACCTTGTTTGACCACGCTGCAGGCTTGCTCATAAGTATACCGGCGGTCAGGAACATCAAGGATCGGCACATAGGTATCCGAAATATGCAGGTCAGGCAGTTTCATCTGTTTTCGGCGCAGTTCAAGATAGCGGTTAAGGGTCGGCTGGCCGTCATGAACCGCCTCGATCAGGCTGGTATAGATGCCGGCCGGAAGATTGTCCGCAAAAAGAGCGGCGCTGAGGCAGTCCTGATGATGGCGGGCCAAAGCGAACACCAGATCCGCCTTAACTCGGGTCGCATATAAAGTCGCCAAGGTTTGGCCAAAATCGGCAAATGCCTGATGGATCCGGGCAAACGCAGCCTGGCGGACCCCGCGGTCATGATGCTCGCGCAGTTGGCTGAACACGGCCGGAGTCAGTTCGATGGTCCGCCCTTCGGCGTCGCTGATCGAGCCCAATTTCAAATCGACATTATCAAATACCGTATAGGTATTGCCCAGGCCTTCGGTAACCGGGCCGAAACGTGAGAGCAGCGCTTCTTCCGCCTCCGGTAAAATATGCGGTTTTGTCCGGATCAAATTGAGTAAAACCTGCCGGTAAGGCTGGAAAGACGGATTCTCACGCATCCAGAGCAGCAAACGGTCTTCCGGCAAGCCGGCCAGTTCCGGCGATAAAAAAGCCGTCGCCGCTGCTGCCTGGTAATAAAGATTAGTCACCCGGTCGGCCATGTCCTGATAACGGTTGATACCGTTATCCTCGTCACGGCGCATGCGGGCATAAGCATACAGTTCCATCAATTCCAGATCGATCTGATCCGATTGCTGCAGAGCCGCCAGCAGGGTGGCCGGATCATCACCTAAATGATTCCGAAAACAATCAATTTTTTCCAGCAAATCGGGAATGGCGGCCAGCGCGGTCTCCCATGACTGGTCATCCGGGAAAATATCCTCAAGCTGCCAACGATAAATATCGGGGATTTCCCCCCTGCTTCGTCGTGGAGGTTGAGTATCTGTGTCCATAATGCTCTCCTTCTTTCTGCGTTTGCTTTTTGCAACGCATGCTCTGTTTGTTTCTCTCAGACATCTAATTATTGCGCGGATACCGGCAGGCTATAGACGCCGGTCCGAGTCACTACCGTCAGGGAACGGCTGTCGGCGAAGCCGATCCGGATAATTTCATCGGTCATGGCCTGATCCAGAACGATCTGGTCGTTCCGACAATCGACCAGAAGCAGCCTTGTTCCGCTGCCGATAGCCGCCAGATGCCCCGATATCGCCGGGAAAGTCGCGGAATCGCCGATCACAAGGCCGTCGCTGCTGCTGCCGTCGGCTTTGACCCGATACAGGCTGACGGCGCCGCCGGCTTGATTGGTGGCTAAAACCAGGAGCGCGTCGCTGCTTGTCGCTACGGATTGAATCTGATTATATTGCCGCTGCCAGAGTAAAGCTTCCTGGTCATAGGAAACAGCGGCGATCTGAGAAGTTCCGCAAATAACCGGATGGCCGTCCGGATCATAAGCAATCAGCGGAAACAGGGAATCAAGATCCGGCTGACGCAGGGCTTGCTGTTCGCCGGCAATATTATAACGCTTCAGCTTCGGGTGGATGACCGAAGCATTGGTATTGGCCAGGGCAACATCAAAATACGCGCCGTCGCCGGTAAATGAAACCGATAAAACATAACCGGATTCCGGGAAATAACAATCGTAGAGTTTTTGTCCGGTCCGGGCAGCCAATACCGTTACCAAGCCGGTGCTGTCGGTCTGATCCTGTATCAGGGCCGCCGTGCCGTCCGGACTGACCGCCGCGCCGTTGATGCTGCCGTTCAGCGATCCGCGATAAGACTCGCCGTCCGGCGTGATCATCACATAAGCATGGCCGTCGCGATCGGCAGCCAGCAAAAATCGGTCTTGTATAACAATAAACGGAGCGGTAAAGTCAATATCCACGGCAAAATTCTCCGTGCCGTGCACATCGAGATAGGCAATCCGGTTGGCCGTCACCTTGGCCACACCGTCGGCAAAGGGGTACAGTTGCTGTGCTTCGGATGCCACACAAGTAAACCCACCGCTCTGCAGGACAGGCGCAGCCGTTGTGTCCGCCGTAACCTGCCAGGCGTTGTCCTCCGGAAGTTGATTGACCAGAATGACGGCGGCGGCCATCAGCAGGAAAGCCAGCGTGATCAAAACGATCAAGCTGGCTCTGCTTCGTTGGCTGTTTCGGGCTGGTTGACGATGATCCATTTAGTCCAGCTGATAACCTTCCTCTGTGTTAAACACATTATCCACAGCATGATCCATGGCATACCGCATTTTTTTATAGGCTACGATAATGCCTTCGTTATCATTCTTTGTCGACGTAAAAGCCGCTTCGCCATCAACATAAAATCCAGTATATTCTCCATCAATAAAGACATAATAAGTATACTCATCTCGCTTGGTAAATTCAACGAGTTTCGTATAAGCCGCCACCTTGTTTTCTTCATCAGCCTTAATATAAAATTTCATGGATGCTTCATGCAGGTTGGTCGGTTTGGCTTCCGTGTCCAGGCCGGCGATCATCACGCTGATCAAACGCTGATAAAACGTACTGAACAGACTCTTGTCCGATTCACTGAAAATGCGGGCATCTTTGCCGTCCAGCGTGAAAGCGACGCCGTCGTCTCCAGCTTTCTGATCTTTGGTCATCTGGATCTCGGTCGAAAATTGGGTGCCGAAAAGATCGGCTTCGATCTTGCTGACGTTCCAGATGCTTTGCAGGCTGACAAAACGGTCCAGCATTTCGATCACTTTCATATCGACCGCCGTAAAGGTGCTGCTGGCAACGGTAAAGACAGCCGGAACCTGATCGGAAATCGCATAATAATTGCTGTCATCAGCCTTGCTGCCGATTTTCAGGACCACCGTTTTGTCCGCCGTTTGCAGCCGGAAAGTATATTGTGGTTTATCCAGGCCGTATTTGGCCAGATCCGCCGGATCGAGCTCAATGAATTTGACGACGGCCGCTCCGGTCGATTCGGTTGCCAAAGAGGTCAGCGCTTCCGAAGTTCCGCTGCGCTTGATCGGCTCGGTAATTTTAAAGTCCAGATAAGCGCTGTCGCTGCCGGCTTCGCCGACCAAAGAAACGTCGGTTGCCAGCTTCAGCTCGTCCTTGGCCCGTTCAAAGGTCATGCCGGTCAGATCATTGCTGTCGATACCGATAATTTTGGTGGTGTCCAGCATTTCGGACAGGCCTTTCTTAACCTTTTCACAGGTCGATGAAGCAACCGCGCAGACTCTCCCGGTATTGTCCAAAGTGACATAATCATAATAGCCGGATGACAATTCGTTGCCGAATTTGATCTCGTGCGTTTCACCCGATTTCAGAGTGACCTTTAATGTCGCCGCCGGTTTAGCCAGCCCATATGAAGACAGATCGGACGCATTGGCGGCTATCTCCTGGCTGGTATATACTTTTACGGCAACTTTCGCCAGTTCTTCGACCAGAGAAGAGGAAAAAGGATAATCTTTCTTGTCTTTAACGGACCAAACGACAGAAACATTGCCCTGGGCGTCTTTGGCTTCTTCAGAAACCAGAGTGAAAGTACCGGTCGAATTGGTCACATCCAGGCGGCTGATATCCGTTTCCGCAGTCTCAAACACAGCGGGTATATCAGCGGCTGTAGTACCGGTCGTCGTCTCGCCGGTTCCGCTCATTTTCGGCACGAGAGCCGAAATGAGCCAAACCAGGAGCAGGACAACCAGAATGCCGCCAAAAATGATAAGGGGTTTCCATTGCTTCTTCACGTCATCAAGCCTCCAGCTTTTGCTTACAAATGCTTGCGTTTCCGGTAGACAACCAATGCGGCGATCAATAAAGCGCCGGGCAGAAGCAGCATGACGACAACGGCGGTTAAGACGTTAAGGCTGCTGGATCCCTTGGTTACAGAATAGGAAGCGGGCACTTTCGATTCGATATAGAGGCTTTCGGCTTCTGATGCATTGGAAAGCCATTGTACACCGTAATAGAACAAGCCGGCGTTATAAAGGTTATTGCCATAAGTCTGCAGGACGCTGTCGGAGAAGATGCTGCTGCTGCCGACAAGCATGACTTTGGCGGATTCGGTGACGTTGGTTCCGTCGACCCAGCCCTTATTCTCGGATATCATGGCAATATTCTGCTTGCCTGCCGCGGAAGCCTGGCTGGAGTCGCCGTTGGTCTCGGCATAACCTTCATCGGATGTTGTCAGAACTGATTCCACGGTAATCCAGTCTTTCGTGTTTTTCAATTCATTGATGCCACGGGCATTGTCGGCCAAGGTAAAACCGTCGACTTCTTTTTCGGTGATCGAGGTTGCCGGAGCTATAGCTCTGATAACATAAGGATCATCCTGCAGACGATGATCGGTATCGCCTTCCCGGATCTTATTGTTGCTGACTTCCAGATTGTAATCGATCAGAAGCTGGTTCAGTTCCGGAAACGCGGTTGTATTGAAATCCGTAATGAACATCAGGCTGCCGCCTTTTTGCAGATAAGCGGACATGACTTTGCGTTCGGCTGTGGTGATGTCCTTTTTCGGCGAAGCCATGACAATGACGGAACAATCGGCCGGAATTTCGGTCAGGCTGAAAAGATCCAGATCCTTGACTTCATAATTGTTGTTTTTCAGGATCGTCACCAGAGAACTGTAATTGCTGCTGTATTCCAGTTCGTCATGGCCGGCTGTGAAATAGACGACCGGTGTGGTTTCCGACTGAACGTATTTGATGGCGCCGGTGATGCTCTGCTCGGCGGTAATGCCGTTCAGGACGGTATTGTAGCTGCTGTCATAACCGACGTCATAAATATCGTTATAAGCAATGTTCTTGGCTTTGCCGGTTTCTTTGCAGATGACGACATAGGTATCGGCCTGGGGATCCAGATAACCTTCCGGATCCAGTTCGGTCAGGATGGACGGCGTTATGTCCGGATTGACATAACGGAGTGTGACTTTACCGTTGCCGTATTTGACATATTCGTCAACCATCGGCTGGATCGATGTGTATTTCGTATCGGCGGCTGCATCAAACAAGCCGACGATTTCGACATCCTTGGTCATGCTGCCGAGGATTTCCTTACTGACGTCGCCTATCGAATATTGGCCGCCCTTTGTCCAGTCCCATTTCAGCTTATCGCCGAGCAAGCTGTCGAAGACGATGTTCAGAACCAGCAGGATGACGATAAATAAAATAGTCGACGTGACGGAAATGGTCTTCAGGTTTTTATTGCGCTTGTCGACGGTGCGTTTGCTCTTTTTTTCCGCTTTGACATCCGCCGGCAGATTTTGATTCTTCTTGAATATGCTCATCTTATCTCACCTCTGGCTCCAACGCCGTTTTTCAATAATGCGGTTGGTCAGGTACAGGAAAGCCGCAACCAAGCTGATAAAGAACAGAATCGGCGAAATTTCGAAGATGCCGTTGATATAATTGCTCAAACGGGTGGTCGGATTCAGCCATTGAACCGCATTGGTGACGGCCGTGCCCGCGGACTCGATCTGAGTGTCGGACAAGCCGATGAAATTGATCTTGCTGACCAGGGTGGAGACGACCGATCCCAGCATGCTGGAAACAAAATCGAGGAGCATCAGAACCAGCATAATGATAAAGGAGATGACGGCGGCGATAATCTGATTCTCGGTCAGCGCCGACGCGAAAACACCGATGGCGATATAAGCGGCGCCCAGGAAAAGGAAGCCGATATAAGCGCCCAGAACGCTGACATCGATCAGGCCATCGTAAAGGATGGTGATGATGATATGGCTGAGCGTTCCGGCTGTCATCAAGGTGAAAAGCGCCAGAGCGGCG
>CAYRWC010000140.1:0-7300 GCA_964427795.1 uncultured Oscillospiraceae bacterium
TATCATTTGGCTCCAGAACATAGGTCTTGCCGCTGACTTCGCCGGCCAGCGGAGATTTGGGATTACCCTCCGGCAGCAAGACTTCCAGCGTTCCTGATGTTTCTTCCAGCCGACGCAGGAGAGCGGGATTCTCGGGAAGGGCTTCCGGCTGTATTTTATTGACAACAAGCCGCCAAAGCGTTTCGATGATCCGACTATCGCCGGCCTGGCTGGTTTGCGTATCTCCCGTACAAACAAACAGGAAGTTTTTATCGGGATAGCAAATCGCCAGCTGCGATCCCATCCCTTCAAAAGCAAAGCCGTGATCACGCAAGATCCAGGTCTGGTAGCCGTACCCGGCATTCAGGCCGACTGATGAAAAAGCCGGCATGCTATTGTCGATCTGCCTGGTGGATGCCGCTTTGATATAATCCTCAGAGATGAGCTGCTCGCCTTGATATCGGCCTTGATTCAGCCAGACCAGAGCCACCTTGGCCAGATCGCGCATGGTGCAAATAACGCCCGATCCGCCGAAGGAATAGCCGTCCGGCGTCTGGATGCACCAGGCGTCCCGGGAAAAACCGAGACGATCAAGAAGCCGCGGCCGCATGTAATCCAGGAACGGCATGCCGCTCACCCGCTCAACCAACGCTGCCAGCGTATTGCTCCCCGACGTATCATAAAAGAAAATTGAACCAGGCTTGTGCGTCGCTTCCGCGCTGAAAAACTCGCGGGTCCAGTCGTCGCCATAGACTGATCCGTTACGGACCGTCGCCATCATCAGCATATCGCGGATTGTCATCTCCATAATATAGGGATGGACGGGATCCGGCAGCTTGTCCGGAAAGTACTTCACGATTTTGTCCGTCAGGCTGATTTTCCCTTCATCGGCCATCATGCCGACAGCGGTGGATACAAAGGATTTGCTGACCGAATACATGCGGTGCATGAATTCGGCATGAAAGGGTTTCCAATACCCTTCCGCAATGATCTGATTATCCCGGATCATCATATAACTATGCAGGTTGATCCGCTGATCTTCTATAGCATGCAAAAAATTCAGGATATCTCCCGAGGAAACGCCTGTCGATTCTGGCGATGACTGCGGTAATGGTTTCAAATCTTTCATGTTTTATCCTTTCCGGCACGGTTCATTTCAAAACCATCTGTCATGGTTGCGCATATCCGGCGGCGAAGCCGTTATACTCGGTAAAAAACCATTCGGCGTGCGGCACCATATAGACACTGACAGCATTTTCCTGAAAAGAAAATATCGCGGTCAGATTGCCAAAATATAAATCAACCGCGTTTATCGTCAGCTGCAATTTGTGATTCTCAACCCAGGTGGCGGCATTCAGGCATTGATAGCCCTGTTCGGAGGGGACTCTGATTTTGCGTCCTGAATAACCCCTTTGCGGGAAACGATCCATGACATATCGGCCCAAGCCAAGCTTGAGCTGCTTATCGCCTTGTTCATTTGTATAGGAGAAAAGGACATCATCGGCATTGAAATCAAACTTAACACGGCTTATCCCCATGCGATTAGGCTCCAGGATATATGTTTTTCCGTTAACCGCAGCGGCAAAGGGTGAGGACGGAGCGCCTTCAGGCAGCAGAACATCCAAATCCGCCAATTGGCTTTCCAAAGCGGCATGCCCTGCCGGATCTTCCGTCAAAACCTGGTCGGTCATCCGGTTAATCACGCAGCGCCATAAGGTATCAAGAATCAAATCGTCTCCGCATGATTTCGATTGGGTATCCGCCGTGCAGACAAAAAGAAAATCCCGGTCCGGCAGACATATGGCCAGCTGCGAACCCATGCCCTTGAAAGCAAAACCATGATCGCGCATCATCCAGACCTGGTAACCATAACCGGAATTCCTGTTAAAATCCGCAAAAGGACGAACATCCGTGTCGATCTGTTTGGAACTTGCTGCCTTGACATACTGCTCGGAGATCAGCTGGCGTCCTTCATATCGGCCTTTATTCAGCCAGACAAGCGCTAATCTGGCTAAATCTCTTGTCGTGCAAATCACGCCGGAACCACCGAAAGAGTAACCGTCCGGATTTTGAATGCAAAACGAATCTTTGGAAAAACCAATCGGATCGAGAATTTTTGGCCGCATATATTCCAGGAAAGGCATGCCGTTCAATTTCTCAACCAACGCGGCCAGGCAGTTGCTGCCGCCGGTGTCATAATGGAAAAAAGTTCCGGGCAAATGATTGGCCGGGGTATTGAAAAAGCTGTTATTCCAGTCTTCGGTAAATTGGGAATAATTCGCGCCGTCATTCGCCGTCGCCATGGTCAGCAGATTCCTTATCGTCATGCCGGCGATCCGCGGATCGATGTGTTCCGGTTGGTACTCCGGAAAATAATCGGCGATTTTGTCGGATAGAGACAGCCGTCCTTCATCGATCATTAAACCGATAGCCGTCGATACGAACGATTTGCTGCACGAGTACATACGATGCATAAAATGTTCGTCAAAGGGTTTCCAATATCCTTCAGCAATAACATGATTGTGCCTTATCATAATAAAACCGTGCATATTGATTTGCTGATCAGCCAATTCGTTGATCAATTCCATAATATACGCGGATGATATTCCCGCCGACTCAGGCGACATTTTGAGCAGTGTTCCTGCCTCGTTCATATTCAGCATCCTTTCCGGCCGGACAGTCCCCCCCGGCACTCCGTCTGCGGATGATAAGATAATCCGCAGACGTCACACCAGTCTCGATTTATTCGGCAAATTTCAACGAATAACCGGTCTTATTCATTGCCGTCAGAATTTTCGTTTGATCAACCAAACTAAAAGACTCCCGATCCGCGAAAAGAGTGAATTGATCATGCTCTTTGAGAATTGTGGCCGGAATGAGATTGCTTACTTCATGATGGAGGGTCTTCTGAATAGCCTGAGCCTTGCAGGCGTAAGGAACACAGGAAACGATGTGCCGGCACTGCATGATCTGATAGACCGTCATGGATATAGCCTGTTCAGGTACTTCGGCAAAGGTGTCGAACCAGCCTTCGTGAATCTGCTGATTCCGGCAGGTTTCATTGAGGGTTACCGTAATGTAGGCTTCACGTGTTGTAAAATCAGCCGGCGGATCATTAAAAGCGATATGCGCGTTTTCACCGATGCCGATCAGTCCGATATCAATCGGAGCCCGACGTAATTCTTGGGTCAGGGCAGGGATTTCTTCAGGAACGCCGTTGACAAAATAAGCCGCTTTGGGATGAACCAGATCGACGAAGCGTTCCTTCAGATATTTGCGAAAACTGGCTTTATGGGTTTCGCTCATGCCGACATACTCATCCAGATGGAACATTTCGCACTTAGACCAATCGACATCTTCCTGAACCAGAGCCTCCAGCGTTGTCAGCTGCGACGCGCCTGTCGACAGGACAATACGTGCCGATTCTTTAAAGGCGATCGTTTCTCTCAGGATATCGGCCACATATCTGGCCGCGTTCTTTCCTAATTCTTTGGCATCCTTACTGACTAATATTTCCACACAAACCTCCAACCGGTAAAATCATCTTCGTCATTTGTGCTGCCGCAAACAGCATATTCCGGGCGGCAGCCTGATTTCCCTTAATTATTTATTCGGATAGTATTTTGTTATATCGACAAGATCGGCGACGCGGACCGGCACGCCCTCGCGGATGCTTATGTTCGCGCAGCTTCCGATCATCACCGACATGGTGCCGTCACGCGAGCCGGCCGCCTGGTGCAGCGGGTCCGGGATATCGTTGCGGAACAGCATCCGCATGATCTTGGCGTCGCCGCCGCCATGGCTGCCGGATACCTTGGGTGTATCGCAGGTAATGACATCGCCGTCGCGATTGAAAACGGTCACCTGCATACAGGGGCTGCCGGCGTCCCGGCCGCTGGAAAAATGATTGGCTTCGATCCGTCCGTTGCTGCCGCTGATATTCAGCTTCCAGCCTTCATAAGGACTATGGGCGATCAAAGAATAGCTCATTAACGCGCCTTTGGAATATTTTACGCTTAATGACATATTATCATAAATATTGATTTCGTTATCGAAAGGACAGCGGTCGCGATAGTAGCCGTCTTCACTTTCGCAATCCAGGTACATCTTTTGATGATAGTCGTCTACTTTCCAGTAGAACTCACACTGGCTGGTATACGGGCAGTTGCTGCACCGTTCCCCATGCGGCCTTCTGTCCTTGCCATAATAGGATAAGGATCCGTTGGCATAAACGGTTACCGGGTCCTGTTCAATCAGCCAGTTGATGATGTCAAAATGATGGGTTGCCTTATGAACCAGCAAGCCGCCCGAATTCTCCATCATGCGGTGCCAGCGGCGGAAATAACTGGCGCCATGGTCGGTATCCAGCAGCCACTCATAATCGACATTCATAATCTCACCGACCGCGCCGCTCTTGATCAGCTTTTTAATGGTCACAAAATGCGGATCATAACGAACGTTGAAAATAACCTTTATCTTACGGTTGTTCCGTTTTTCTGCCTCAAGAATCGCATTGCACTTATCGGGATCGATGGTCATGGGTTTCTCGGTAACGACATCGACGCCGCGGTCCAGGCATTTGATGATATATTCATGGTGAAAACGGTCGACCGTCGTGATGATGGCACCATCTGGCTTAACTGTATCCATCATCGATTCATAACTATCAAAAGCCGGTACGCCGCCGAGCATTTCGCTGACTACGCGGCAGCGTTTGTGATTGATATCATACAGGCCGACCAGCTCGATGCAGTCCGCAAAATCTTCAAGAAGAACCTTTCCGTATGAATCACAGCCTCTGCCGCCGGTACCGATTATGACATACCTTTTCTTTCCATTTGCCATCTGTTTCATGTCCTTCCTTATCATAACTGGGTCCGGCAAGCCGCTCGGACTCAAATATATTCCATCTTTAAAGCCACCTATCAAACAGGTGGCGCGAGCCGATTCAGCCTAAGACTAAATCAGCAATACGAAAATGACACGTCCACAAATAATTGTTATTCACGATATCAGCCGCGGTGGTTTGG
The DNA here is from genome assembly GCA_964427795.1 of uncultured Oscillospiraceae bacterium. Taxonomy (GTDB): domain Bacteria; phylum Bacillota; class Clostridia; order Saccharofermentanales; family UBA5734; genus JAYFQE01. Next base: position 5,010 of record CAYRWC010000140.1, read on the forward strand.
ATCACGTGTTGGCATCGGGATCCAAACCACCGGCAGCTATAAGATCAGATGAGTATCATGTGTTTCGATTTAATACTTAGTTTTATTAACTATTACTTATTTGTTGGCTGCCTGCCAAGCTGTGAGCTGGCTCTGGCATTCGGCCAGAACTTCTTCAAGGCCGTTGGCCTTCAGCTTGTCGGTAAATTCTTTCAGCATGCTGTCAACCATGGCCTCATCAGAGTACAGGCCTAATTCCAGATTCTCTCTATACTCTTCAACAACGGCTGAGCAAGCGGCTACTTGATTGGTGATCTTGCTGACATCGGCAGAGAAACCGAGATTTTTGTCAACTAAAGCCTTTTCGTTATAAGCTTTGACCGCTTTCCACAGGTTCTGGTTCTGGGATGCCGGCAATTCCATGGCGAAAATATTGCCCCACTCAATGCCGTACCACTGATAATAACCATAGGCAGACGAATCGGAGTTTCTCTTGCTGTCGGTAAAATAGATAAGGCCGTTGGCGTCCCTGTTGTAATGCTCGCCTTCAATGCCGAAGCGCAGCAGCGTTGCGGTAGGCGTGTCGGTATTGACGATATTGAGCAGCATCAAGGCGCGTTCCGGATTCTTGGACTGAATAGCGATGGCGTTCATGGCGCCCTGAACCGACGAAGTGGTCATGACAACCGGATTCTTCACAACCAGTTGAGCTTTCCAATCTTTACTGTAGAAATCCTCAGGCAGATCGGCCCAGCCGTCGCAGGTACTGCTGAATACTTCGCCCTTCTCATAATGGAAGCCCCAGGGCGTTGTGTTTTTATTGATCAGAATTCGATCGGTAACCCATTTTAACATCGAATGGCAATAAGCTTTGTATTCATCCGTCGTATAAAGGCAGAATACTTTATCACTGTCGCCTTGTCCGGCAAAGCTATTCACGCCGGTGACTGTCGTAATAGCCAATTCGGAAATCAGCTTATTATAAGTAAACCAGAAACTGGGCTCAATTGATGTTGTTCCGACAACCGGAATATAATCCTTGTAGGTTCCTTCTTTATCCATACCGGCGCGGACGGCATACATCTCATCTTCGAGTTCAGAGAAGGATGTCCATTCAGGAATGGTTACGTTATATTTTTCCGCCCAGGTTTTGTTATACTGCAAACCTTTGAGGCTGGCGTTGTCTTTATAGGTCGGAATCGCGTAGATAGCGTTTTTATAGCTGGCGCCGGCCCACATGCCTTCAGGAAGCAAAGCCATGATGTCGGGAGCGTAAATCGGCAGCAGTTTGGTAATGTCAAGGCAAGCGCCCTGAGCAACCTGATTGGCGAACGGGAATTCACTGTCTGTCGTAAAAATGTCGCAGGCTTGACCGGCGCCGACTACGGCGGTCATTTTTGTTCCATAATCAGCGATGGGAACGCTATGGATATTGACCTTCGCATTGATTTTATCCTTCAGAGAAACGTTCAGAGCGTCAAAAACCATTTGCGCGTCAGGGCAATCGCCTGCCGGCGTATACCATTCTAATTCAACAAATTCCTTTGTCGAGGCCGTTGGTTCTGTTGTCGTCGCTTCTGTTGCCGGAGCTGTCGTTGAACCGGTTGTATTTGCCGTTGTCGTCCCGGTGGTTGCCGAGGTCTGACAGCCGGTCATAACCAGTGAAAGCAGCAGAATCAGGCACAAGAAAAAGATTGATGCTTTTTTCATTTTTGATAGATCCTCCTTCAGATTTTTCGTTTTATTTATCTGCCATCCGGAAAAGCTGCAGTCCGTTCCGGATGAAAACGACTTGTGTATCACTCGCCTAAAGCTCGTGTTATGCGCGTTAACCTTTAACGCTGCCGATGGTCATGCCTTCCACGAAGTAACGCTGGAAAAACGGATAGGAGCAAAGCAAGGGGAATGTGGCCAGCAGCATTATCGCCATGCGGGCGCTGTCGGTCGGTATCGTTGCCTTTAACCGGGCGCCGTCGGGCGTTGACGCAAGGGTTGCATTGTCTGTTAAAAACTGGATCGTCGATTGAATCCGGATCAGCATCGTCTGTAAAGGAATCAATTTGGCATTCTCGATATAAAGCATGGCGGTAAACCAGTCGTTCCATTTGCTGACAACCGTAAACAATCCGATCGTGGCCAAACCGGCCTTGAAAAGCGGCAGGACGATCCTGGTATAGATATAAAAGTCGCCGGCGCCGTCGATCCGGGCTGCTTCAAAGAGTTCTTTGGGTATGGTCGTTTGAATAAAGGTCCGCAGAATGATGATATTATATGCCGAGACCAGACTCGGCAGAACAAGGATCCAGAAGGAA
>CAYRWC010000141.1:0-7272 GCA_964427795.1 uncultured Oscillospiraceae bacterium
AAAAATAGGTCATGACGAATATATTGGGGTTGGCGCCGGCGTTTTTATCTATGAAGATAACAGAGTACTGTTGCAAAAAAGAAAAGACAATTTATGTTGGTCGATGCATGCCGGGGGACTTGAATTAGGAGAGACGGTTGAACATGCCGCAAAACGGGAATTACTCGAAGAAACAGGTATTATCGCGAATAGCCTTGAATTATTAGGTGTATTTTCAGGCAATAGTATGCGTTATACATATCCCAATGGCGACAAAGTCAGTATTGTTCAAATCATATATGTTTGTAATGACTTTTCGGGCAATATCTCGCCCGAACCTGATGAAGTTACGGAATTGGCATGGTTCGATATCGATAACCTGCCTATAGAAATCAGTCCGCCGGATGTTATGGCGTTTCAGGCTTTCGTCGAATTTATGAAAGACATAAAATGAGTAAAAAGCCTCGGTTACAGGACGATCCGTTCACAATCAAGAATAGCCTGCAACAGCTGCAACTATGATATAATCGTATGCAGATTAGTACCATTTTATGATTTCCCGTGCAATTTGCCTCGATAAGTTATTAAGAAGCATATAAGGGGTAGATTGATGAAAAAGATGTTGTTTGTATGGATAACCGTCTTGTTGGTCATAGGACTTGCTGCCTGTGGCGTGCCTGATGAGACGACATCGCCGTCATCTTCGGCTGCGAAGGCGTCCGACGCGACAACGATCCCGCCATCTTCAGTTGTGGGGGCGTCAACAATCGTAACGTTCGCCGATCCGGCGCTGGAGGCGATGGTGCGTGGGTCGATGGGAAAGCCTGCGGGCAATATCAGTGTGGTCGAGGCAGAGTCGGTGACCCGGCTGGATTTCAGCAATGAATGGCAGCGCTTTATTTCCGAAGAAACGGCGATTCACGATATCGGCGGACTGGAGTTTTTTAAAAATCTGGAAAGCCTTGATCTATCCTTCAACGCGGTCGCCGATCTCACGCCGCTCAGCGGATTGAAAAAACTGGCCTCGTTGTCGCTGGGCGGTAACCCGATCAAGGATCTCGCGCCGCTCGCCGGACTAACGAATCTTAAAGTGCTGACGCTGTCCGGCTGCGCGGCACAAAATTACAGCCTGCTTTCGGAGCTTGTCAATTTGAATTTGCTGATGCTTGACAATTCGACGCTCACCGATGTGTCGCCGCTTGTTTCACTGACAAAGCTCAAAGGTCTGTATCTGGCAGGCTGCTCCATCAATAATTATTTCCCTCTGTCGGATCTCTACCAAACCTTGGAGCAAAAGGATTTCACGATTGCGTTTACACTTTCCGAGCTTGGGTTTATTATGGACAACGACGGCAAACAGGCGATTTATGACGGCGATAACGCGTCGGTGCGCATCAATCACATCGAGTGGGGCGCTCCGCCGGAGGAATGGCTGAGAAATTGCGTCCGAACGGTTTTCGCGCAAAACGATTATAAGATCGACATAGGGTATTACCCGAAATTCGACGCCTATGTGATAATGGCCCATAAAGACAGCGAGCTGGTGTTGAACTATGTCTATGATCACACCAAAGGCAGTTCTGGTTTCAGCACGGGGGATCGGGAGCGCTTGGAGCGGACTGTGCGTGCGATATTTACCGGCGCGGACGCCGAAGATATATTGTATGCGCCCGTTCAGATCTTTAAAGATATCCTCGCAGAGACAATAGGCATCACGGTGGAAACCTTGTTTGAAATGCCCTTTGATGAAGCGGACGACACCTTGCCGTCTCCATACGAAAAGTTGGGTTTTGTAATGCTCGACTACAAGGGAACCTGCTTATACGAGGAGCAGACGCCTCATACTTTGAATATTTCCATTCACAGAACAGAGTGGGATGAAAATGTACCTGCCGAGAATCGGGTGGATTGGAGCATGGAGCTTAATGATTCAGATGTGAACGGTTATAAGCTGCAGATTCTGTATTATGCGGCGGAGGGACGATATCATGTTTCCATAGAGAAGGACGGGGAAGAAGCCGCTATCGACACCTGTCCCGCGAAGGGGGAACGCGGCGGTGAATGGCCTGACTTGGATACGGCCCATCGATTGTTTAACGATGCCTTTGGAACAAAAGAGAAGGAATTATATGATAAGACGCCGGCCTACTTTGAGCAGATCGTTCAAGAACGTTTCGGCATGAGCATCGACGAGCTATATGCATTACCGGCGGGCGAGTAGAAATCCCGAGCTATTGGCAAAGTATATTGATTTAAATATATTAATATGATGTGAAAAGCGCCCATTGATTATGACTGATCATCAACCATGGGCGCATTAACTGAAATTGTTGCGGCATTTATACTATATATGTTTATATGATGTCAAAACAGGCTGTCTTATATCAGCGCGCAAAATTTCAAACGATGTAATTAAAATAATGACAAATGATGTTATGATAGGGGATTGAACCTTCGATTTATACTAACTGCATTGTCAAGCGAAATCTGTTTTTAAAAGAATCTGTATGCAACCTTGATCACTGATTGAACACAGTCGTGTAGCTTCATGTCCTTATTTGCTATTAATCTGTTTACCCGCGTAAACTAATTTTCGTCAATATGCTTGACGTGTTTCGTTCATCATGCTATAGTGATGCCAGAAAAACAGTTGACAGTTTATCGATTATCACAAGTATAGTTGCTTATTAATATTGAAAAGACCTGATATACTACTTACACGGAAAACCGGAGGAACTCATGAAATCAACTCGCGCCGATGTTGCCAAGCTTGCAGGTGTATCCACCTCAACGGTGTCTTATGTGCTGAACAACTCTAAAGCCATATCACCAGAAACATCAAAACGAGTTATGAAAGCTGTTAATGAGCTGAATTATAAACCCGATATAATTGCCCGTTCATTATCAACTCAGATGTCTATGCAATTGGGTGTTTTCGTTGAAGATATTGCTAATCCGTTTTATGGCGATATCGTAACCGGCTTTGAAAGCTGTGCTCATGAGAAGGGTTATTTTGTCAGCGTCTGTACCAGTTTGCAACGATATGAAGAATATCTGGAAAATGCCATTTCCCGGCGGCTGGACGGCATTTTTATCGCGGTTATGCCGTCGAGGTTTGAACTCTCGGTTCTTAATTGTCTGTTGGCAAACGGCATCCGCATAGTCACCAGCGGTTATTCCAATATTGATTTGAAAAAAGTGTCTTCAATTGAAAATGACCATGTTACAGCCATGAAAGATGCCATGCTGCATCTATACGAACGCGGGCATCGTGAAATTGCCTTTATCACCGGCTTGAACCGATCGCAAGAGTTCGATCAGCGTATTGCGGGTTATTTGGCGATGGTGAAAAAGTTAAATTTAGCTACAGGCAGCGATTTGCTGATTGAAGGGAAATCGCCGTTCTCAACAACCATTCAGGATGGCTATGATTTGACTCAACAGCTTCTGAAATCACGCAAGCGGTTTACAGCTATAATTTGTGTCAACGATCTGGTTGCACTGGGCGCTTATTCCGCATTGAATGAACATAATTTGCGAATTCCCGAGGACGTCTCGGTAATCGGTTTTGATGACATTATTTTCTCCCGCTTCTCGAATCCGTCCTTGACGACCATGTCTTTGGATAAAGTTGCTTTCGGGAGAAAGGCTTTTGAATTACTTTATACCAATATTATGCTCGGCAATACTGGTTTCTATCTCAATCGCCTGACTCTGCAGCCCAGACAATCTACAGCTTTCTGGCGGTAATATTATCCAGGTATTCGGACATCCGCGGTGTCTGAAAATAAAAAATCAGAGGAGTGAAATAAATGAAGATCAAAGTATTGGCATTGACGCTCGTTATTTCGATGTTAACGGTTCTCGGCTTGGCCGGCTGCAATAGCAACGCAACAGCCCCTTCGACGACCGGCAAGACGAACGTCTCCACCACCGCAAGCAACAATGCGGCATCCACATCGACTGCCCCGGCTGCCGCTTGGGACACAACAAAGGATGATACGATTGTTTTGTCGGTCATCAACAACTATTACACAGCAGGTTGGAAAAAAATGGCCGAAGACTACATGGTTTTGCATCCGGAAACCAAGGTTGTCGTCGATGTTGTTGCTGATAATGACACCTATACCCAGAAAATGACGACATGGCTGACCTCCGACGATCTGTCGCAGTCTGCCGACATTGTTCATATCAATTTTGCCGCAGGACCTGTAGGCGGTTATAGTGTCATGTATCAGAAGGGCATCGCCTATGATTTTACCAAGATGCTTGACGAAACCAATCCTTACAACGACAACAAAAAAGTCAGCGAATGTTTCAATCCGGAAGATCTTGCCTTGCAGCGTGTTGCTGAAGGGCAAGTTGCCCTGCCTTTCGACTGGGTTGGCATTGCTTTCATGTACAACAAAACCCTGCTTGATTCCAAGGGTATTGCTCTGCCGACAACTTATGAAGAACTGGAAGCTGCTTGCGCCAAGCTCAAAGAGGGCGGCATGGTTGCCCCTATTGCGGCAACCGGCGAAGCTTCCTGGTATCTTTCTTCCTTTGCTGATTCTGCTTTGAGAACCAACGAACAAGACTTCCTGGTTCAGCCGACTGATGGTATTTGGGATGAAGCCACCATGGCTGCCAACAAAAATTTTAAGTTCGATGAGAATGACTGGACCTGTGACCGTTATACTGTAGTATCCGGCGAACGGGTTGCCAAGTACAAGAGCGAAAATAAATTAACCGATGATAAGACTGTTGCTGTTTGGGAACAATATGCCAACATTGCCAAATATTTTCAAACCAACTATGTCTCATCCGCTTCAACTGAAGTTTTGACCAGCTTCGAACTCGGCAACTCGGCTTTCCTGCTGTCCGGCTCCTGGAATGTAGGTGTTCTGAACAGCGATATTTCTGAAATGGGTGACGAAGGCTTTGAATGGGGCGCTATGGCTTTCCCGTCCTATGCCAATCCGCCGGCCGGTTTCCAGGCCAAAATGAGAACCCTGTATGTTTCCGGCAACACCATGGGCATCATCATGAGCAAGGGCGAAGGCGACCATCTCGAACGCGTCAAAGATTTCTATAAATATTGCTATAATCCGACCGGCGCTCAAGTTATGTTCGAAACAACGCTCAACGCCGGCAATTTTGTCCAGGGTCCGCCGGCTATCCTTGGCGTAAAACTGTCTGACGAACTGAATGTCAAATTAGCCGGCTTTATCCAAGAAGGCGCCGTCAAAGGTGACTTTGGCGGTATCGTTGGACAAGATGCCATCCTCGCAGCTGATAAAGGCGCATATATCGAAAGCCTGAATCAATTGCTGTCTGGCAAAATCACAGCCAAAGAATTCTGTACAGCCATATCCCCCCTATGTGAACGCTACAATCAAGATACGATCACCAAAAACGGATATGATCTTGATCCGGCTACCAAAGATAAGGCTAAAGATTAATCTGGCAAGCTCAAACATGATCCTGATCTGTCGGGGGTGGGACAAACCCACCTCCGGCTATCTTTTTATGAAGGAGGATGAAAAGATCGATGATCAAAAAGAAAAAGATCAATTTTGTTCCTTATCTGTTTATCTTGCCGACATTCATTTTAATTTTTATTTTTTCTTATTATGCGATCTTTGATGCCATTAGAACATCATTTACCGATGCAGCAATTGGATTTAATAACAATTTTATTGGCCTTGACAATTACCGGGAGCTCTTTGCCGATAAGGTTTTCTGGACTACCTTCAGAAATCAAGGCATTATTACAATCACGGCGGTTTTTTGCAGTGTTTTCTTTCCGCTGCTTGCAGCCGAGCTTCTATATTTTATCCGTAGTGCCAAGATTGCCAATGCGATAAAAACTGCTTTTGTCATTCCGATGTTGGTGCCGGGAATCGTAACCATCCTGACCTGGCGTTATCTCTACAACAATGACTTTGGTTTCAACTCCTTGCTTAAAGCTATAGGATTGGGCTCATTAGCCCAGAACTGGCTTAATGATTCCAATTATGCCCTTTGGTGCATTATCCTGGTCGGCTTTCCTTTTGTTTCCGGGCTTTACTTCCTTATATTCCATGCCGGTATCAACAATATCGGCACCGATCTGTTTGAAGCTGCGACCATTGACGGCGCAACAAGCACACAGGTTGTGACCCGGATTCACTTGCCCAATGTTATTCCTTATATCAATGTTGTTTTCACGCTATCCCTGATCGGCAGCCTCTCTGGCTTTGGCTTGGTTGCAGCGACTACCGGCGGCGGTCCAGGCAATGCAACCATGATCCCTGCCATGTTGATGTACAAAGTCGCGTTCGGCGAGGGTGATTTCGGATATGCTTCGGCAATCGGAGTGGTACTCTTTGTGATTATCATGATCATGACGCTGCTGACACGCAGAATTTTTGCTGAAAAGGAGGAGCGTTAAAGTGGCTAATTTTAATCGCAGGATTGGCGGCAATTCGCTTTCCTCAATTTTTGGATATCTGACTTCCCGTTTCGTCATAATCATTCTTTTGATTACGACTTTTTTCCCGTTTGTCATGTTATTGAATATGTCTTTGAAATCTAACCTGAAAATCAAGCAGGATTTTTTCGGGCTGCCAAATCCGATTAAATGGCTCAATTTTACGCACGCGATGGATTTTGTTCTTAATCCAATTATCAATTCCTTGTTTATCTGCGGCGTATCTCTGGTGCTCATCCTTGTGATGGTTTCCTTGAGCGGCTACGCTTTTGGACGGATGGAATTCAAGGGAAAAAAGCTTCTCTTCAACATGTTGCTGGCTGTTCTGATGATTCCGTATACCCTGTTGATCATCCCGAATTATCGGATTATTTCATCGATGGGCTTTCTCAACAGCTATATGGCTTTAATCCTGCCTTATACCGCCGGGCAGCAGATTTTTGGCATTATCTTGTCACGAACCTTTTATGCTTCCCTGCCCACGGAAATTTTTGAAGCGGCTAAAATTGACGGCGCAGGAGTCATGCAAACCTATATCCGGATCGCTTTGCCCCTCTCCGGTCCAACTTTGATCACCGTCGGCGTTACGGTAGTCGTTGCCATGTACAATGACTATATCTGGCCGACCCTGGTATTGACGACAGGTGACAAGATGAAAACATTCTGTCAAATTGTTTTCAATAATGCGGCAGGAAATGGCGCTTCCGACCTGGGCCTTTTGGCAGCAGCCTTTGTCCTGGGCACGATTCCGCTATTAGTCATAACCTGTTCTTGTCTCAAATACTACCTGCGTGGAATTTTGGAAGGCGCCGTCAAAGGCTGATCCGCCTGAATCGCAA
>CAYRWC010000142.1:0-7233 GCA_964427795.1 uncultured Oscillospiraceae bacterium
GTTTGATCTGCCGGTCGACGAATCGGTTATGATAAAGAAAAGCATCGAATATTTTCACGACCCGGCGCCCTGCATGATCCACCGGTCGGCGGTCTTGAATCGCTTGTATGCCGAACTGCTTGATTTCTGCGAAACGGCAGCGCGGCCCTTGGAAAATCTCGGCATCGGATTGTCCTGGCACCAGCTTCCGCCGGATCAGCAAGCTTGGTTTGATTTGTCCGGATCGGCTTGCCCGGACTATATTGTGATAGAACGAACAGAAAAACCCGACGCTTCAAGCCGGCGAGCTTCCGCGAAGACCAGGCGGGCGTGAACGGGTTGCTCGGAAAGAGGTTGCCTTATGCAATTTTCATCATCTATAATATCGGCTGTTCATGAGCAGTATCTGAAACGATCAGGTTCTCTCGGACTGCAGCGGCAAGCCGTCGAAACGGCGATCGCCGCGAGCCCGCTGCCGCTGCGAACCGTTCTTGAGTTTTATTATGCTACGATGCCGGCTGCCGACCTCGGCCAGTATCCGGTTGGGATTTACCGGCAATTTGCCGAATGGTCCCTGGTTTGCGCCGACAATAGCCCGTGGCCGGCGATCCCTGAGGATATTTTTCTGGCTTTCGTTGCCGCTTATCGGGTAAACAACGAATCGATCGAACCGCACCGGCCGCTTTTCCGGCAGGCTTTGGCAGACCGGATCGCCGGTCTGGACATGCAGGCCGCCGCGTTGGCCGTCAACGTCTGGTGCGCGGAGCAAGTGACCTATCGGAGCAGCGACGACCGGACTTTGTCGCCCTTGGCGCTGATGAAATCACTGGCCGGACGCTGCGGCGAGGAATCGACGTTTTTGGTGGCGGCTCTGCGCAGCGTCGGGCTGCCGGCCCGTCAGGTTTACACGCCCCGCTGGGCGCATTGCGACGATAATCATGCCTGGGTGGAGGTCTGGTGCGACGGTCAATGGCATTATATGGGCGCTTGCGAACCGGAACCGGTTCTGGACCGTGGCTGGTTTACGGAAGCTGCCGCCCGAGCCATGCTGGTCGATTGCCGTTCGCCCTGGCCGGTGTCGGGGGAGTGTATTCTGGCCGATAACGGCGGTACGACGCTGCTCAACGAGATCGATCGTTATGCGACCGCCGGATTATTACAAATCGCTTTGTTCGATCACGGCTTGCCGGCATCCGGCATCCCGATCTATATCGAGCTGCTGAACGGCGCCGAGCTGTTTCCGATCGCCCTGCTGGAAACCGATAACAACGGTCATGCCCGGATCAGGCTGGGGCTGGGCAGCGTTCATATCCGGATAATCGACCGGCAGCGCTGCCTGGAAAGGCTCGCGCAGATCGAAGAACATACCTCGCTGACGATAGATCTGGCCGATGAAAGCGAATCCGGCGGCAATAAGCCGGATTGCGCTTACACGCTGGATTTCGCGGCTCCGGCCGATCGGCCCCGGGGCCGGATCAGGCTGACGGTAACGCAAACAAAACAAAAAGAAGCGGTTCTCCGGCAAGCCGCGGAGCACCGGGCTGCCTTGGCTGCCGGCTTTTACCGCGATGAAGAAGCAAGAACGCTGGCTGCCGGCTTTCCCGATCCGCCGCGCGTCCTGGAAATATTAAAGGCCGCGGCGGGAAATTTTTCGGAGATCGGCAAATTTTTACGGCTGCTTCTGGATGCGCCGGCCGGCTGCGATATGGCCGGCACCGGATTGGCTCTGCTGAACGTCTTGCCGGCCAAGGATTATCTGGACGTCCGGGCGGATTTTCTCTATCAACAACTGCTGATGACTGCCGGCAAACGCTCCGGCATAGCCGATTCATTGTTTATTCCCTATGTCATGAATCCGCGTATCCTTTATGAACCCCTGACCGATTTCAGACAATCCGTTCTCCAGGCTTTTACCGTTGAACAATTGACCGCGTTCCGGGAAAATCCGCCGGCTGTCCGGGATTTTGTAAACAGAAACTATCGGGAAGCCCCAGACCGTGAAAACAGCCGCCCCCCCGCGTCGCCGGCCGGTATACTGAATTGCGGTTATGCCGACGAAACCGGTAGAAAATTGCTTTGCGTCGCCATTTTGCGTACGCTGAGCATACCGGCCCGGCTGGATCCGTTTGATTTGTCGGTCCAATATGCCGCGGGTGGGGAAATGATCCCTCTGCTTCCCGAAGCGGCAGGAATCGGCCGGCCGGATGCTATGGCGCGGATTACGTTTACAACCGATGATCAACCGGTCTGGAAATACAATCAAAATTGGACGCTGGCCCGTTATCAGGACGGACGGTACGAAACTCTGCAGATCCCCCAATCCACGTCTTCGGCACCGGCGGAGGTCCCGGCCGGCCGGTCCTGCCTGGTCTGCCGCTTGCTGCTGCAGGGCGGAAAATATCGTGTCATAACGACCAATCGTCTGCCCAACGGCAATCAATTGGCTTGGTTCCGGCACTTTACGGTTCAACCAGGCCGGGAAGGTCAAATTGAATTGGTCTGGCGCCAAGCCAGGCTCAGTGAATTATTGGAAGATATCCCGCTTGACCGGCTGCCGCTCGGTGACGGCGACGGACGTCTCCTGCCTTTGAACGCATTGCCGCAAGCGTCCGCGCAGCTCATGATCTGGCTGGCGATCGGCCGTGAACCGACGGAGCATATTTTAAATGAATTGATCGAAGCTGCCGATGATCTCAACAAAACGGCGCTGCCGGTCGGCCTGGCTGTTGCTGCCGGCGATCCTGAACAGCAGGAGACCTTCGTCCGGGCAGTCGGCCTGTTGCAGCATGCGACGGTCTATCGCCAGGGGACGGCCGGTGAGGTCGAATTGCTGGCCCGCCGTTTATATGTCGATCCGGATCAAAGACCGCTGGCTGTTCTGCTGGATGCGCGCCGGCATGTCCGTTTTGCTTTTGCCGGTTATCAAGTCGGTCTGGCGTCTTTGCTGATCCGATTGGCCGAAAATTTGTAAACAGTCTGGTATAATGGCGTCAAAGAGTTGTAAGGGGTGGATTCGATGCCTGAATATGATCTGACCGACCGCCTGGCTGATCTGGCACGGCAGGCCGGCGACCAGGGCATTTTGAAGCATACGCGCTTTTTGACGCCGGCGGAACAGGATATTGCCCGGATCTGGCTGAAAAAGAACCGGATCCGTCATGCTTTCAACGGCGGCTTTGCTGGCGCGGAGCGTCAAGTCTGCTTCTTGCTGCCCGATGATCAGGAAGACGACGGACCTGATGAAACCGATCTGGCCGAGACGATCGGCGGCCTTTGCCTGACTGCACCCGCAAAACAGGACCGCCTGAGCCACCGCGATTATCTGGGCAGCTTGCTGGCACTCGGCATCCAAAGAGATCAGCTGGGCGATATCCTTGTCGAAGAAAACCGGGCAATTGTCCTGGTTCTGGCGAGTATGGCGGCTTTTATTAAAGACAGCCTGGAACAAGTCGGCTCTCTGCCGGTAAAGATCGAGTTTATGCCGTTAAAGGATATCAAGGCGCCGGAACGAAGGGTTACCGCAATCCGGATAACCGCCGCATCCTTAAGACTCGATAAAATAATCGCCGCCGGATTTGGCCTGTCCCGCGCCGACGCGGCCGATCTGATCCGCTCGGGCGCTGTTCAGGTGAACTGGCGGGAAGAACAGAGGACGGACCGTGAGGTGCCGGTCGGCGCCGTCCTGTCCTTGCGCGGCCGCGGCCGAATCCGCCTGGCTGGTGAAGAAGGCCTGTCCAAAAAGGACAGGCATATTCTGGTGCTGGAACGATATGAATAGACCGATGAATCCATGGCCGGTTCAATCGGATTGAGCGGCCGGATTCTCCATGATGCCCAGGAAGAGGGGCAGCCCGGTTTTCGTATCGACGATGCCGAAAACGAAAGGCCGGTCGAAAATCATCGTCTGGTCGGCGGACGGCATAGCCGTCTCTTTCATTTCCACCGAGGTTACGGCAGCCGCTTCGGTGCCTTTTTCGTCGACCCGGCAGTAGGTTTTATGTTTGACTTCGCTGATATACAGGTTGCTTTCATGAGCGGCGTTCATCAGTGAAAAATCGGCGCGGCTGCCGTCAAAGGCAATGCCCATGCCCAGCGTGTCCAATTCGTTTAATAAGCTGTCTTCATAGCGCGCTTCAAATTTCGGCAAAGCCAATTCGACCGATGCATCCTTGCCGGATGCCAGCAGATCCGCAAAATCTGTTTCGGTCATGTTTTGAATCATCGTGCGGGGATCCTCATTTTCAGCCGGCAAAACAATCATCATCGTATAACGTTCATCGGCATAGGGCAGCAGAACGCCGCGCCGCTCCTTGCTTTCCAGATAGCTCATCACGTCCAGCCGATTCATGAAAGGCGTCTGAATGCTCTTGTCCGGCGTTTTAAATTCACGGTTGGCAGTCTCCGGGGTCAGAAACGGTGTTTTCCAGTCTGATTTGAAATAGATCGCGTTGATTAAGTACATCACGACATCGGCGTCGATTTTTTCGACAATTTTTTCGATCTTGCCGTTGGTTGCCCGCTTGACCCAATCGTTGATCGTCCCGGTAGCTTCCGGCTTGCTGAAATCCAGCGCCCGGGCGGCCGCGCCGAAATAGTCGGCGTTTTTCTGCAGAAACGTCAGGTCAGGATTAAAGCCGTCCCGGTACCAGATGGAATTGTTGACCGACAATTGAGCTTTGCCGCTTGGATTATTTAATAAAGTGATCCAGCCGCGGCAGGCTTCATTCAATTCGGTTTCGGTCAATCCCTCTTCGGCCAGCAAACGGAGCATCGCCGAGCGTGTGTCGCCGTCCGCGCCGTTTAGCGTCATGGCCAGAGCCAGATAAACCGACGCCGGCGAAACCAGCACATTGCCTTTGTTCAAGGCGGATTCCTGAAACAGCCGCCAGGAGAATCCGGTAACCGAACCGGTAAAAGCGGCATTCGGTTCCGCCGGCGTCTTGGGCCATTCCGCCGCTTTTACCTGGCTCATCAAATCGCTGCCGGCGCCGGCGGCGGCGCAGCCGGACATCACCAAAGCCAAAATAAGGCATAGGCAAAGTAAAATTGATATCGCGGGGCGCGTCAAGCCTGTCCGTTGCTTCATAGTCATCAACCTTTCCAGAATTATTCGCCTGTCTGCGAATAGATAGAACCCTTGCGGTTCATCCGGCAATTGATTTACAGCCTGTTTTTTAGACGTAACCAGACGGCAATTGTTCCCGCTCTCAACGGCGCGAAAGGCGTTGACTCATGGCAATGACTCATGGTGAAGCTTAATGAATAGGAGCCGGCTTCTTCTGTAAGCGGGCGTTAATGTAATCGGATACGGTTCCGACCGGGATATCCAGGACCAGCGCGAATTCTTCGAAGAGCAGCTTTTCTGCCGACCGGTACATCAGGATATCGGACTCGCTTAATGACTTGCCGCCGGCGCTTTTGTCTTTCTTCTTTATATACAATCCTTTAAGCATGCGTATACAGACCTGACTGTCGCAGGATTTAAAAATATCTCTGTATTTCAGATCTCTTTCTTTCTTATCCTCGATCCAGAGCGGCTCAAGAGTACCCATGGAAGCAATAAGCTGTTCGACTTCCTGCTTCGAATATAAGTCGCGTAAAAACACTTTATCACTATTGACCGGATAATAGATTCTGCTGTTCTCATCGAAAACCGGCTGAAGAATATAATAAAGTGTCGTATCGTTATTGTTGTCGGGTCGCGTACGAATATCTAAAATCCTGCATGCGCCGCAGTTTCCGAACATAATAGAATCGCCGATTTGATACATACAAAATCCACCCCGCATTGATAATCATGATATGAAAACCTGCTAAGACGATGCGAATATAATAATTTAAAAATGATATTAAAAACAACATCATCATAACTGCTCAATTGTATATACCATTATATCAAATTTTCAATCTTTATGTAAGTAAGATTTTTACGATGGCCCGCGCAAGGGCATGGAACGGTGTAAGAACATCCGGTCCGGCATCCGGTTCCCGGTAACGGTCTGCCCATAAAAAACACCGGATTATCCTTAAGCGGGATAATCCGGCGGAACAATCGGCAGTCGGGCAGGCCCGGAAATTACGAGATGACGACCTCATGACCGGAAGATGCCGACGCATAGACGGCATCGAGGATCTTCATCAGTTCAACGCCGTCTTCGACTGGATTCAGGCAAGTCGTGCCGTTTTGAATACAATCGATGAAATGAGCGGTTTCATTTTTAAAATTTTCGGCGAAGGGATTCTCATCTTCGCTGTACCGGGGCGTCATATCCATCAGATAACCGCCGGCGGTAGAGAAAAATTCCATTTTGGGCTCCATTATAGCGCCGGCTTTGGTGCCGTATAGCTCCAGGGTCAGTTTTTCATCTTTGATATTCTGGCAGAAACTGGTTTCAACTTGCAGAACAACGCCGTTGTCAAAGCGAATCATCGCCACGGCCATGTCCTCAACGTCGCAGAAATCCGAAGGATCAGCCGGCTGATATCGGTTCAGCATTTTGATGTCATTACGCGGCCCGATATCGGCAAACGTTGCGCCGGTTACCGTCACAGCTTGCGGTTTGCCGATGAGAAAGCGAACCAAATCGATCATATGGACGCCCAGATCGATCAGCGGACCGCCGCCTGAACGCTTCTTGTCGGCAAACCAGCCGCCCGGATTGCCGACCCGCCGGACACAGGAGGTTTTGGCATAATAAATCCGGCCTAAAGCGCCGTCCTGAATAAAATCCGACATGATCCGCGTATTCTTGCCAAAGCGGCGCACAAAACCGATCATCAGGAGTTTGCCGGACTCCCGTGCTGCCTGCTGCATTTCCAGCGCCTCGGCGGTGTAGCCCGGGGCAATGACGCCGTCGGACACCTCCGGTTTGAGATAGGCGGCGGTGGCGGCGTCGCACACGTCGGACAATGCCGCCCAGTCGCCGTAGGAGCTGAGCCGGTCGGCTCCCCGTGCACGGATATAGGCGCAGGCCAGGGGGGAAAGTTTCTCGTTGCCGTCCACGAAGTACATCTGCTTTTCAACCGTGCTCAGGGGCTTTCCCACGGCGGCGCCGGCGGGAGAGACATGCTTGAAGCTGGCGGCGGAGGGAAGATGGGTGGCGGCTTTTAACTCCTTTACCAGCTGCCAGGAGTTCAGCGCGTCCAGAAAATTGATGTAGCCCGGCTTGCCGTTCAGAACGGCGATGGGCAGGCCACCGCCGTCCCGCATGAAGATGCGGGATGGTTTCTGATTGGGGTTGCAGCCGTATTTCA
>CAYRWC010000143.1:0-7172 GCA_964427795.1 uncultured Oscillospiraceae bacterium
CAAATTATCCTCAGCCGAGAATTGTATAAAAAAGGCGTCCGGCCGCCGATCGATGTACTGCCGTCTTTGTCGAGATTAAAAGATAAGGGCATCGGCGAAGGGAAAACCCGCGCCGACCATGCCAATACCATGAACCAGCTGTTTGCCGCTTATTCGCGCGGCAAGGAAGCGAAAGAGCTGCAGATAATTTTAGGCGAAGACGCTTTATCCGATATTGACCGGATTTATGCCCGCTTTGCCGATGCCTTTGAACAAGACTATGTTTCACAGGGCTTCTCGGCCGATCGGCCGATCGATGAAACGCTGCGTATCGGCTGGCATTTGTTGTCTATGCTGCCGCGCAACGAATTGAAGCGGATCCGCGAATCCTTTATCGACCAGTATTACGGGAAGGATTGACCGGCATGGCGGGAAAACAAATCAATCCGAATCGCATGGAGCTGCTGCGCTTGAAAAAACAGCTGGTGACAGCCCGGCGCGGCCATAAGCTACTGAAAGACAAACGCGACGAACTGATGCGCCAATTTCTGATTATCGTCAAGGAAAATCAGGTTTTGCGGAAGCAAGTCGAAACCTTGCTGGCGGCTGCCAACAAGGAAATGGTCATGGCCCGCGCCGTCATGCCGCCGGAAGTTCTGGAAACGGCGCTTATGGCAGGCCGATCGTCCCTGACATTGAGTATTGATACAAAAAATATCATGAGTGTCCGGGTTCCTGTTTTTGCGTCACCCTTTGAATTGAGCGGAACAATGGAAAACCTGCCCTATGGCATGGCATCGGTCGCCGGTGAACTGGATCAGGCGGTAACGGCTTTAAATGAAGCCTTTCCGGTTATGCTTCAATTGGCGGAAGTTGAAAAGACCGCCCAGCTCCTGGCCGATGAAATCGGCAAAACCCGCCGGCGGGTTAATTCGCTGGAGTATGTTTTGATTCCCGAACTGACAGAATCTATCCGTTCGATCACCATGAAAATGGATGAAAATGAACGCGGCAATTTAACCCGGCTGATGAAAGTCAAGGACATGATCGTCACACAAGCCCTGACTAAAGCCCGTCAGGCGGATCTCAACGCGCAGACGGAAGCGGTCCCGTCCAAATAACGGTCCTGATTCGTATGTGGCGCTGACCCGGACCGGCATTTTGCACAAGCCGGCCCGGCGGACTGCCGAAAAAAACGGCAGCTTTTTCCGGGCCGGATGATTGACAGACCCGATGTAAAGCCGGTATAATAGCGGTACTTTAATGATTTATCGCTTTACCACGGTAAAGCATCGACGGTGGCTCGACCTTACAGAATCAAGGACGGCGCGGCTGCCGGGAAAGCCGGGTGATATCATGGGCCAATGGCAATTTCACACGCCGGATGGCGTCGCGGATCTGCTGCCTGATGAATGTGAGGCGAAACGGACGCTGGAGCAGGAGCTCCGGCAGTTGTTCCGCCGGCGGGGTTATCAGGAGATCGAAACGCCCGGTATAGAATTCTATGACGTTTATGCCGCCGGGAGCGGTTTTGTTCCCCAGGAAGGCCTTTTCAAATTTTTTGACCAGCAGGGCCGTATTTTATGTCTGCGTTATGACGGAACCGTGCCGGCTGCTCGTCTGGCGGCTACTTTGTACCGCGATGTCGAGCCGCCGCTGCGGTTTTCCTATATCGGCAGCATGTATCGTTATAATGAATACGGCGGCGGCCGCCAACGGGAATTCAGCCAGGCCGGCGTCGAACTGATGGGCAGCCGGACGCCCGAATCCGACGCCGAAGTGATCGCCACGGCCATTGCCGCCGCGTTGGCCTGCGGAATCGAGGATTTACAGGTGTCGATCGGGCAGGTCGAATTTTTCCGCGGCTTGCTGGCGGAATGGCGGATAACCGGGGAAGACGCCGCCTTGCTGCCGCGTTTGATCGACAGCAAGGAAATGGTTGCGCTGGAGGAACTGTCCGACCGGCTGTCTCTGCCGGAAAGCGCCCGGGACGTTTTATTGAAGATGGCATCCAGTTACGGTACGTTTGATCTGCTCGACGATTTGGACCGCCTGGTGGAGAATCCCGCCGCCCGCGCCGCTTTGGACAACCTGCGGGCGGTGCTGCGTATTCTGGAAGATTATGATTATCTGAAATATGTGTCTGTTGATCTGGGCATGCTGCAAAGTTTGAATTATTATACCGGCATCATCTTCAAAGGCTTTACCTACGGCCTGGGATTCCCACTGTTTTCCGGCGGCCGTTATGACCGCCTGGTCGAAGCTTTCGGACGCGAATTGTCGGCCACCGGTTTTTCCATCGGCGTCAGTCTGGCTCTGACGGCTTTGCGCCGCCGCGGCAAGGCGCCGGTTAAACCGGAAGATCCGCTGCTGCTGGGTTATGCGCCGAACCGGCGGGCAGAGGCTTTGGCCATGGCCGGCCGGCTGCGCGCCGCCGGCCGGCGTGTCATCTGCGATTGCCAGAATCAGGATCCGGCCGCCCTGCTGGCCGGCAGCCCGTCCGGCCCGGTCGCCTATCTGGACGAAGAAGGCCGGCTGATCCAGCTGCGGGAGGTGTGCTCATGCAGATTTTAACCATCGCCTTGTCCAAAGGCCGGCTGGCCGATCAGGCGATCGATCTTTTTGAAGCCGCCGGTTATAATTGCCAGGTCGCCCGGGAAAAATCGCGCCGGCTGATTCTGGAGGACGAAGCCGCCGGCTTGCGTTTTATCATGGCTAAACCAGCCGATGTGCCGACTTATGTCGACTACGGTGCCGCCGATATCGGCGTCGTCGGCAAGGACACGCTGCTGGAGGAAGGACGGCTGCTCTACGAAGTGCTCAATTTGGGCTTTGGAGCTTGCCGCATGTGCGTATGCGGGCCAACCGCGCTGGCCGGGAAACTGGACAGTATCCCGAATAAACGGGTCGCGACCAAATACCCGCGTATTGCCCGGGAGTATTTTGAGATGCATAAACGCGAAAGCGTGGAAATCATTAAATTGAACGGCTCGGTGGAATTGGCGCCGCTGATCGGCCTGGCGGAAGTGATCGTCGATATTGTCGAGAGCGGCAGGACTTTGCAGGAAAACGGCCTGCAGATCCTGGAAACCATCGCGCCGATCAGCGCCCGGATGGTTGTCAATCGGGTCAGCATGAAAATGAAAGCCGAAAGAATCAATCCGCTGATTCAGGCCGTCCGGAGACAGCTCGATCTCAATCGGGCCGCCGGCGGCAATCCGGCATCGGCCGGGGAGGATTAAACCGATGGATGATATGACGGTAAGAATAATCCGGACCAGCCGTGAAGAACTGGACAGTCAAGTTAAAAAACTGGGTATGCGCGGCAAGATGGATCTGGAACCGGTTATCCGGTCGACAGAAGCGATTATCAGCCAGGTTCGGCGGCAGGGGGACGAAGCGCTGCTGGCTTTGACGGAGCAGCTGGATCATGTCCGGCTCGACGCCGGGCGCCTGCGCGTCGGTGAAGAAGAGATCAGCCAGGCGTTTGAGCAGATCGACGCGCGCCTTCTGGAAATCATCCGCAAGGCAGCCGGCAATATCCGCGCTTTTCATGAAGCCCAGCGACCCAAAGATATCCGAATGAATGCCCGGCACGGCGGCTCGGTCAGCCTGATCAGCCGGCCTCTGGATACGGTCGGTGTCTATGTCCCAGGCGGGACGGCGCCGCTGCCGTCTTCGGTTTTGATGAATATTCTGCCGGCGCGCGCCGCCGGAGTGCGCCGCGTGATCATGTGCACGCCGCCGCGGTCGGACGGTTCGGTTGATCCGGCCATTCTGGCTGCCGCGTCCATAGCCGGCGCCGATGAGCTCTACCGGGTCGGCGGCGCTCAGGCGATCGCGGCCATGGCATACGGCACGGACAGCATTCCCGCTGTCGACAAGATAACCGGGCCGGGCAATATCTATGTCAACACAGCCAAACGGCTGGTCTTCGGGCAAGTCGACATCGATATGTTCGCCGGTCCCAGCGAAATTCTGATTATTGCCGACCGCACGGCTAATCCGGCATATGTCGCCGCCGATTTTCTGTCTCAGGCAGAGCATGACCGGCTGGCTTCGGCGCTGCTGGTGACCGACGATCCGGACCTGGCTGAAAAGGCGGCTGCCGAGATCCGCCGACGCGCTGCTTTACTGCCGCGCGCCGATATCCTGCGGCAGTCGCTGTCAAATTACAGCGCCGTTCTGATTGTGCCGGACCTGGCGACAGCCGCCGATTTTGCCAACAAACTGGCTCCGGAGCATCTGGAACTGATGATTGCCGATCCGGACAGCCTGCTGCCGTCGATCCACAATGCCGGCGCCATTTTTATCGGAGCCTACAGTCCGGAACCCTTGGGTGATTATCTGGCCGGCGCCAACCATGTTCTGCCGACCAGCGGAACAGCCCGCTTTTTTTCGCCGCTGAACACGCTCGATTTTATGAAGAAAACCAGCCTGATCCGTTATACGGAAGCCGATCTGGCCGAGAACTGGCAAGATATCGCCGGCTTTGCCGAAGCCGAACACCTGCGCGCCCACGCCGAAGCGGTCCGGGTCCGTTTTCAGGCCGATATGACAGCCGATATGACAGTCGGTCCGGCAGCGGACGGCGGCGAGGAAGGTAAAAGATCATGACGACAACGGAAGATCGAAATGCCGGTATCAAACCGAACGACGACGCCGGGGCGGATCAGTCCGCCGCCCGGCTCTGGAATAAGAAAACCGCCCGGCTGGTGCCTTATGTCCCGGGCGAACAGCCCCGCGGCCAAACCTTCATAAAATTGAACACCAATGAGAATCCATATCCGCCGGCGCCGGAAGTCGTGAATGCTCTGAAAAACTTCAATTACGAGCAAGTACGGCTGTATCCCGATCCGACAGGACTGAACCTGCGTCAGGCTATCGCGGCTTTTTACGGTTTGACGATCGATCAGATTTTTGTCGGCAACGGCTCCGACGAAGTGCTGGCTATGGCTTTTCAGGCCTTTTTCGAAGCTGCGGAGAGTCCGGCGGGACCGGAGGGGGAGATCGTCTTTCCGGATATAACCTATAGTTTTTATCCGGTTTATGCCCGTTTATACGATATTCCCTATCGTCTTGTCCGATTAGGCGAAGGTTTTACCTTGCCTCTGGCCGATTGCCTGGCGCCGTCTGCGGGCCTGGTCCTGGCCAATCCGAACGCGCCGACCGGCCGGGCGATCGATATCGCCCGGATCGCGGAACTGGCGGCGTCCGACCGAAACCGGCTGATCCTGATCGACGAGGCTTATGTTGATTTTGGCGGCGAGTCGGCGGTCGCGCTTTTACCGGATTTCGACAACATCCTGATCATCCAGACCTGTTCCAAATCGCGGGCTCTGGCCGGAATGCGGCTGGGTTACGCGCTGGGCGCGCCGGCTCTGATCGAAGCGCTGCGTCGGGTCCGGGATTCTTTCAACTCTTATACGCTGGACAGCCTGGCTCAGGCTGCCGGCGTTGCGGCTTTCGGCGCCGGAGAATGGTTTGAGCGCACCCGCTCGCTGATTATTAAAACCCGTGAAAAGACTGCCCGGGCATTACAGGATTTAGGATTTACCGTTATTCCGTCTTCCGCCAACTTTTTATTTGTCAGCCATCCGAAAATCAGCGGCGCGGATTTGTACGGCCGGCTGCGTCAAGCCGGTATTCTGGTCCGTCATTTCAATCAGCCGCGCATCGAAAATTACCTGCGGATCACCGTTGGCACTGAGGAAAACATGGCCGAATTGATTCGCGTCTTGCGGTGCTTGCTGGTATAATCGAATTGATCGCATAAAAAGGGGGACGAGCCAGATGCGTCAGGCTGAAATGACCCGGCAGACCGGGGAGACAAACATACGGGTCGCGTTGAACCTGGACGGAGAAGGAAACGCGCAAATAAATACCGGCATCGGTTTTTTTGATCATATGCTGACTTTGCTGGCCCGTCATGCCCATATGGATTTGACGGTGGCCGCGCAAGGCGATCTGGCGGTGGACGACCACCACACGGCCGAGGATACCGGTATTGTTCTGGGTCAGGCTTTAAAAAGCGCCCTGGGCGACAAACGCGGCATCCGCCGCTACGGACAGGCGGCGATTCCTATGGATGAAGCGCTGGCTACGGCCGCGCTGGACATATCCGGCCGCGCCTATCTGGTTTTCCGCGCCGAATTTCTGAGCGACAAGGTCGGCAGCTTTTCCACCCAGATGACCGAAGAATTTTTTCGCGCACTGGCTTACAACGCCGGCTTGACCCTGCATTTGGCCTGCCCTTACGGTCATAATGACCATCATATGATCGAGGCTCTCTTTAAAGCCTTTGCCCATGCCCTGGCCGACGCCGCGGCGATCGATCCGGGACATGCCGGCGCGATTCCTTCAACAAAAGGCGTTCTATAAGCGAATTCGATATCAACCCGCAAGGAGGATTTTATATGAGCAGCTTAATGCGCGAAGCAGATTTTATTCAATTGCCGCTGTTTGTCCGGGGCAAGGTCCGTGACGTCTATGATCTGGGCGATGCCCTGCTGATCGTGGTTACCGACCGGATCTCGGCTTTTGACGTCGTTTTCCGGGAATTGATTCCTGATAAAGGCGCCGTTCTGAACGGCATATCCGCTTTTTGGTTTGAGCAAACTCGCCCGATTATCGGCAATCATGTCATATCGACCAATCCGGCCGATTACCCGGCCGGCCTGGCCCGTTATGCCAAAGAACTGGCCGGCCGCTCGATGCTGGTGCGCAAAGTGAAGATGCTGCCGGCGGAATGCATTGTCCGCGGTTATCTGGAGGGTTCCGCGCTGAAAGAATACAACAAATCCGGCACGATCGGCGGGATGCCCCAGCCGGCCGGCCTGCGCCAGGCCGATCGTCTGCCGCAGCCGGTTTTCACGCCTTCGACCAAAGCGGAATCGGGCCACGATCAGAACATCGACTTCAATCAGCTGGAAGATCTGCTGGGAACCGATATGGCTGCCGCCGTCCGCGACAAGAGCCTGGCTCTCTACGAATATGCGGCAACTTTCGCTGAAGGGCGCGGCATTATCCTGGCCGACACCAAATTTGAATTCGGTCTGCTCGACGGGCGTCTGGTTGTCGCCGACGAATTATTCACGCCGGATTCCTCGCGTTTTTGGGATAAATCGGAGTACCAGCCGGGCCGGGCGCAAAAAAGCTTTGATAAGCAATATCTGCGCGAATGGCTGGAAACC
>CAYRWC010000144.1:0-7162 GCA_964427795.1 uncultured Oscillospiraceae bacterium
GAAATATGAATCAAAATAAAACAAACCCGAATGCCGGACGGCAATTCGGGTTTGCTCTCATAAGAACAGATGGGCAGAATCACATCATGTCTTGGGATACGGCCGGAGTTGGCTTGTTTCAGGGGTGCAAAGGACGAACCGGCCGGGCTTCAATATAACCGCGGTAACCCATCGGCGCCAGCTGGAAACGCGGAGCGTCGGAATCGGCCCACTGAAAACCGTAAAGCTCCGGATTATATGTTTTCATCAATTCCCAGACTTCGCTGATCGCCTCTTCATAGTGTTCGTCATCATAAGGTTCGCCTTGAAATACCATCATTTTACAAGGCGGCAGCTCGATCAGCTCGAGGCCGTCGGGTATCGGACCGTCATAATCGGCCGGCATTTCGACGCCCTGAACGTACAGGGAAGTACCGGGCTTAATCAGATGCTCAGGCAGCCACAGGCCGACCGGTTCGTAAAGAGCATCTTTGATGCCGGTTAATATTTCCCAGATATCGCAGCCGACTTCTTCACAATAAGCATAATAATCGGCAGCCTGAACACCCCGTTTTAAAATCAATTTGCGCGCCGGCCGGTCAACAACTTGGACAAAAACGGCGCCGGCTTTTTTTTGATCAGACATGGTACTCACTCCTTTATCGATAGCAGGGTAGGCGTCACGGACTTTTTCCGGCATGAACAAGCGGACGGGCCGGGGATGCTTTTGCAACGATTTCGGGGTTAATCCGAATTCTTTCGAAAAAGCGCGGGTAAAACCTTCGTGTGAATCGAAAATGAAATCAAAAGCGACATCAATAATCCGTGCGTCCTGATTCTGCAGCCTCAGAGCGGCACGGGACAGCCGTAAAGCCCGGATGTAATCGAAAGGCGCTTTGCCGGTCAGCTCTTTAAACAGCCGCGCGCTGTGCCAAGGCGAATAGCCGGCCGCGCCGGCGAGGTCGTGCAGACTGATCGGCAAGGCAATATGGGTTTCGATATAATCCTGCATCCGTTGAACCGCGTCTATCTTGTTTCGGTTATCCATGTTTTGCCTCCGTCATTACTATACATCGTCCGGCGGAAGAAAACTTGACCCCGCTTGCTCAGATTTCTGCAACAACAACCTGGATTCCCTGATCGGTAAAGGCGCCTAAATCGTCTTCCGAAGCATTCCAATCGGTAATCAGCATCTGTAATTTGCTTGACGGGCAAATGCTGATTATGGAATCAAATCCGATTTTTTCGGTTGGATATAAACCCACGGCGACTTTTGAATGATCAATGACCGCGTTAATCAAACCGATATTTCTTGATTTTTGAATGGAAAGGCCGAATTTTGCCGAAATACAGGCAGAAGTAATAAAACACTTGTCGAATTTCAACCGTTTGATGGTTTCAATCGTGAAATCATCGTAAAAAGCGCCGTTGCGGTTCATTTCGCCGCCTGTGACAATGACGGTTACACATTCGTATCGGCGCAGTTCTTCTGCAATCGAAATCGAGTTTGTGACAATGGTACAACATAATTCAGAGGGAAGATTTTTAGCGATTAAAGCGCCGATACTGGCCGGCGCGAGATAAACGACGTCGTTCGGTTCGATGAAAGATACAGCTTTTTTGGCAATAGCCAGATAATTATCCTTTACCGTTTGAATTCTTTCGGCAGAAGACAGATTGTGACATTCGCCGCCCTGACCAATTTTTCTGTTTGAGATAGCGCCGCCGTGAGTCCTTTTTAAAAGCCCTTTTTCTTCCAAAATT
Source organism: uncultured Oscillospiraceae bacterium (assembly GCA_964427795.1). Lineage (GTDB taxonomy): Bacteria > Bacillota > Clostridia > Saccharofermentanales > UBA5734 > JAYFQE01. The sequence goes on from CAYRWC010000144.1 coordinate 1,744, forward strand.
CTTAAATCACGTTTAGCTGAATCATAACTTATTTCAAATTTTTCTTGAATCTCCCCTGTGGTTATACTTCCTTTTTCGGACAAAAGATCAAGAATAGCCTGATGTCGTTCTTCGATAAACATATAAAAACCTTCTTTCTGTAGGTTTTATTAAATAGATAACGAATGTTCATTGGTGTTAACATAATATAACATTTGTTAACGATTATCAACACAATCCGTTAACAAATGTGCACGTCTGGCTGCATTTATACTTGTATGTCCGGCAGTCGGTCTGTTTTGACAATTGTATCGTTAGTGCGTATCCTGATTCTATAAATCACTGGCCGTCGTTTTTGCCTGATACCGGTATCGGGTATGGGGCAGTTCGGAATCGGTTTGGCTGCGGGAGGGATTCTATCATGATTAAAGTTGGTATAGCCGGAGCGCGCGGGCTTTCTGCGATAACGGGCCTGCGGAATATGGCGGACGTGGAAATATCGGCGATTTGCGATTTAAATGAAGAAGCCCTGGAAAAGATGGCCGCCGAACAGCATATTCCCCATAAATACCGCATCTTTGAGGATATGCTCGATTCCGACCTGGACGCAGTCTGGATCGCCACGCCGATGCAATGCCATGTCCCGCAGGCCATAGCCGCACTGGAAGCAGGCAAACATGTTATGAGCGAGGTTACAGCCGGCGTTACCATGGATGAACTATGGTGGCTGATGGAGTGTGTTGAGAAATACAATAAGATCTATATGTTCGCCGAAAACTGCTGTTATGCTCCGCAGCACCAGATGATCCGCGAACTGCTGCGCCGGGGCCTGCTGGGCGAACCCTATTATGCCGAAGGTGAATATCTGCATAACTGCCTACATTTATTGAAATACCCCAACGGGAAAAACTCCTGGCGGAATTACTGGCAGATGGGCACGCACGGTTCGTTTTATCCGACTCACAGCATCGGCCCGGTCATGCAGTGGTTTGACGGCGATCGAATAGAGCGGATCACATGCTTCGGCAGTGGTCATCATGTCCGGCCGGATCTTCGCAATGAAGACACAACGGTGACCCTGTGTCAGCTGAAAAGCGGTAAACTCGTGAAAATCCGGGTGGATTGCCTGTCTCCGAGACCGGTGCCAAGCACGACCTATTTTCAGCTTCAATGCACGAAAGGCGCTTATGAATCGCCGCGCGGCGGCGGTGACAGCGCCAAGATCTGGCTGGAGAGCTTCGGCAGCGGTTCTGAAAAAACGGAATGGCACCAGTTGGATGATTTTCAGGCGTATCTGCCTGAACGGTATCGTCAGGCAACCGATGAGCAAAAGAAAGCCGGACATGACGGATCCGACTATTTTATCGTCCAGGATTTTATCGAGGCGATAAAATCCGGCCGGCAGCCGGAGCTTGATGTTTATAAAGCCTGCGAATGGACTGCCGTCGCTTTGCTTTCAGCACTGAGCGTTACGAATAACAGTCGCCCGATGTTGATGCCGGATTTCCGTAAAAACATGCCGCGGGCGGAACAGCATGTGTCCCTGGCCGGGGCGGAGGAATATTGTTCCCGGGATATTTGATCTGCTTTCAGATAGTTTCCGATAATCTGCATGGTTGTTCGTAGAATCCGTGCAGAAATGAAGACCGGCCTTGTTATAATTAGGTAGGAAGGCTCGAAGGTTCGCCTTGCATCCGTACGGGTGCCGGGCTTTTTAGATTTCCGGCAGCCGAAAGGGAGGTCAATGTTTATGCGTTTTTTTGATTGCAACGCTTCTTTTGGCAGAAGAAGCCTTGTGATGCCCGGCTCTTTTTATCTCAAGGAAGACCTGCTGAAGAAAATGGACGAATTGTCTATCGATCAAGCGCTGGTTTATCATGCTCTGGCCAAAGAATACGATCCCCGGTCCGGCAATGAATTCCTGCAAAAGGAATTGGCCGGCGAAACCCGTCTGCATCCGGTATGGGCGGTCTTGCCGCATCATACCGGAGAGTTTGATCCGCCGGACGTGCTGCGGCAAAAAATGCGTGAGCAAGGGATCAAAGCGGTTACGCTCTTTCCGTCGCCGGCAGCGCAGAATTTCAGCCTGTCCGATTTGAATTGCGGCGCGCTGTTCCAAATGCTGGAAAACTTTCAAATCCCCCTGTTGATCGGTTTCGATCAGCTTGGCGGTTCTATGCAGGCTTTTGCCGGTCTGGTGGCCGCTCACCCGAATATGCCGATTATCCTGACCCAGGTCAATTACCGGATCGACCGCGATTTATATCCGCTCATGGAACGATATGAGCATTTCTATCTGGAAACATCCGGATATAAGGTCTTTGAGGGTATTTCCCGCTTGTGCCGGCGTTTTGGCGCCCGCCGCCTCTTGTTCGGCACCGGCATGCCCCAGACGTCCGGCGCAGCGGCCGTCGGCTTGTTGCGTTATGCCGACATATCGGATGCGGAAAAGCAGATGATAGCCGCAGATAATCTGATCCGGCTTTTGGAGGGGGTCTGTTTATGAAAACTCTGACGCAAAAGGCTTTGCAAGGAGAACCGCTCGATGACCTGACGATCATTGACGCTCATAATCACATCGGCTGCTGGTCGGCTTTTTATGTTCCGGGCGGCGGGACAATCGAACAGATGATCCGCCGCGCCGATTCTCTGGGTATCGACAAATTATGCGTCACGGCTCACGCGTCGATCGGCCCTGATTATGTCTATGGCAACGATATGGTTTATGATGCCATCCAAAAATATCCGGATCGGGTGATCGGTTATGTCACCGTCAATCCGAATTATCCGGAAGACATACGCCGGGAACTGGACCGCTGCTTTGCCCGCCCGGGCTTCCGGGCTATCAAGCTTCATCCGGGCTGTCATGGACGGGAAGTCGACTATCGGACATACGCGCCGGCTTATGAATTGGCTCACGAACGGGGCCTGACAGTCTTGATCCACACCTGGGGCCGCGGCGACATTATTGCCGTCGACCGTCTGGCTTCCCGGTATAGCCGGGCAAATTTTATCATGGCGCATATGGGCGGCGATCAAATGGTCATGGAGCAGGCTCTCGATATCATCAACAGCCATGACAATGTTTATGGCGATCTGGCCATTTCTACGCCGCAGGAAGGCAATGTCGAGTATTTTGTGGAGACTGCCGGATCGAAAAAGATCATTTTCGGCACCGATATGCCTTTCTATGATCCCAGTTTTACCTTGGCGCGAACAGCCGCCGCGCAGATATCGCCGGCAGCTAAAAAAGATGTCTTTGCCGGAAATATCAGCCGCTTGCTTAAAATGACGCCGGAGCTGCGAGCGGAAGCAGACTGTGTAGACCGGTTATGAAATTAGGGAGAGCAATAGATGACGCCGGAAAAGAATAAGCTGGAGACAAACGGCGGGACCGATAAACAACAGGTTCCGTTCCGCAGGAATATGCCGTCGAGATCCCATCCGCAAGCCGAGCGGCTTTACGCCGGCTTATGCGCTTATACCGACCCGGCGGCAGCCGAAAGGATCAGCCGGCGCCGTCTGATTGGCAAAACGCCGACAAAAAAGCAGAAACGCGATTGGGCTCAGGCTATCTGCCGCGACCTTAGCGAACAATTTGACGCGGAGACCGTAAGAAAAATTCGCATGCGGTGCACCTGCGGTCCGGCGCAAGCGAAAATGGAGGCTCTGCGTAAGTTTTACCGGACGCGGGGCACACTGGAAGCGATAGCCGAACGGTTCGGCAGCGAAGGCGCTCCGTCCTGGGTTAAAGATGGAATTCTGTATATATCGTACCCGATTTGCTATTGCTCCTTTGTCAACAAATTCTTCGAACAACTGCCGGATACCTGGTGTTACTGCGGCGTTGGTTATACGCGGCGCAATCTGGAATATGCCCTGGGCTGTCCGGTCGATGTCGTTCTGCTCGAGTCGGTTAAACAGGGAAATCAACGCTGTCTGATGCAGGTAACCCGGATCGGAACAGATCATGAAATGAACGGCGGCATAAGAAATGATTTACTGTAAAAGTGGCAAGAAAATCATGAATCCTTACCTTGTTCCGGAGGTTAAGCCGCAGTACGATGGATCTATTCGATCGAAAGGGTAACTGCAGTATGAAAACTAAGTCAATCAGAGAACAACAATTAGCTTTTTTAGACTGGGAATTCGGCGTTTTTTTTCATTTTGGCATTCGCACTTTTTACGAAGGCCATCGGGATTGGGACCTGCAGGCCATGCCTCTGGAAGGCTTCAATCCGACCGAATTAAACTGCGAACGCTGGATTGCCGATATCAAGGAAGCCGGCGCCGCGTATGCTATCCTGGTATGCAAGCATCATGACGGTTTCGCCAATTGGCCGTCGCGCTATACTGAGTATTCGGTCGCACGCACACCCTGGAAGAACGGCCAAGGCGATGTGGTTCGCGAGTTTGTCGATGCCTGCCGCAAGTATGATGTGAAAGTCGGCCTCTATTATTCGCCGGCCGAATTCGGATCGAAAAACAAGTCGGCTCAGGAATATGACGATTATTTTATCAACCAGATCAGCGAATTGCTGACCGGATACGGCAGGATCGATTATTTATGGTTCGACGGCTGCGGCAGCGAAAACCATCAATATGATACCGGGCGCATCACCCGGGCCATCCGCTCTATGCAGCCGGATATTCTGATTTTTAACATGTGGGATCCGGATACGCGCTGGGCGGGCAACGAATCGGGCGTCGCTCAGTCGCCGAACCGGAACTGGGTTTCCGATCTGGATTTTTCCGTACAAACGATCATCAAAGAAGAACTCGATCAAATCCGCTTCCTGCCGGCCGAATGCGACTGCCGTCTGCGGTTGCAAAATTGGTTTTACAGCGACCATGATGAAGACACGATCAAGTCCGTAGATGAATTAATCGGATTATACGAACTGTCCGTCGGCCGGGGCGCCAATTTGCTGCTCAATGTCGGCCCCGACCGACGCGGGCTCCTTCCGGAAAAAGACAGCCGGCGCATCAAGGAGTTTGGAGCAGAAATCCGGCGTCGTTATGCACGGCCGCTGGCCGAGTCCTTTATTCGGGCGGATGGTTTTTATTCTTTACAAACAGAAGAGCCGATTTTGGTGAACCAGGTTGTTGCTGCGGAAGATATGGCAGCCGGCGAAAAGACCGGCGCCTACCGAATTCAGATTCATCCTTTTGCTTATGGCGCGCCGATTACCGTTTTTCGCGGCGAGATAATCGGTCATAAAGCCATCTGTTCATTTCCGGCCGTCCTGACGAAAAGAATTGATTTGGTTCTCGGAGATGGAGCCGGAGACGCCCGGATTGTCCGGATGTCGGCTTACCGGGTTTAGCTGGCCGCGTCGCTGTTTATCAGGCGCTGGGCCGGGTGTCGCGGCATTATGAGCTGCCGGTTCCCGTCCGGCGGCTGCAGCTTAAGGACAACCAGATTCTGGCCTTGGGAGAT
>CAYRWC010000145.1:0-7113 GCA_964427795.1 uncultured Oscillospiraceae bacterium
TTGATATATCCGGCCTTAAACCACTTATTCAAGGCTACCAATCTCTTATACAGGTCATCCGACTCAACGGTTATGACGACTTTGCTGTCATTGGCTGTGCCAACCGCTGAATAAGGTATGCCCAACAGGACATCACGGTTGATCATGTCGAAGTTGGAGTCGATGCCACCAAAACCTCCTTTGGTTAATTTCATTGGGTATTCAGCGTTGGACGCGGCGGCAACGCCGTTTTTCCAAGCTTCTTTCGCGGCTTTCAAATAATCTTCGACTGCGAAGAAATCCATTTTGTCTTTGACTTCCATCTTCAGCTCATCGACGAAAAGCGCTTTATCGAAACGATAAAACATTTCAGCAGCATAGTCTTTTTTCACAGGAATGGCAAAAATTTTGCCGCCGACCTTTGCGCCCTCCCAAACAACGTCAGGCATGGTCGCGTACAGGTCAGGCGTTACCGACTGGATCTTTTCGGTAATGTCGGCAAAATAGCCGGCCTGAGCCTGGACCGCATAGTTGTTGAACCATTCGCAGGTGAAAACCATATCATACGCTTCACCGGTGGATAGGGCCAACATCGTTTTATCATTATCATAATACAGGGTTTTCATCTTGACATTGAGTTTAGCTACCGAAATTTCATTCAGCTTTGCTTCTACAGCGGCCTGGTCGGCAGGAACTTTGCCCGGATTGCCCATAATCCAAATCAGTTCCACAGTCTTGCCGGACGGCGCTGTTGTGCCTTTGCTTGTACCGGTTTGTGATCCTGACGGCGCTGCCGGCTGACAACCGGCCGCAAGCGCGATGATCATGACTAAAACCAGAACGATGGCCACGATTTTCTTGTTCATGTTCTTCCTCCTTAGGGTAAGTTTATTTTTCTCCGGTGGTGAGCCGGGGAAATACGCAGATCAGACGGCAATCCCCGTCCGAATTTCCGGCGATCAGCCCTTGACGGCTCCGATCGTCAAACCGGATATGAAATACTTTTGAAAAAACGGATAAGCCATGGCTATCGGCAGCACAACGATCATAACCAGAGCCATTCGGGTCGACTCGGCCGGAATTTTCGAGGCGGAAGCGTCAGGGCTGAGGTATTGGGCGTTCCGTGTCAGATAGTCCATATTCTTCTCAATGCTGATCAGTACATATTGCAGAGGATACATGTCCTGATGGTCCGGCTGGATATACAACATCGTACTGAACCAGTCGTTCCAATAAGCAAAAGATAAAAACAGGCCGATCGTAGCTAAGGCCGGCAGCGATATGGCCAAGACGATTTTGAAATAGATCATCAGCTGGGATGCCCCGTCGATCTTGGCCGACTCAATGACCGAATCGGGAACCGTCGTTTGAAAAAAGGTCCGCAGAATAATCACATAAAAAGATGAAACGGCAATCGGCAGGATCAAAGCCCAGAAAGTATTGGTCATTTTTAAAAACTGCGTGTTGATCATATAAGACGGAACCAGTCCGCCGCCAAAGATCATCGGAATAAAAATCAGGAAGGTAAAAAACCGTTTCATTTTAAAACCCGGCCGCGACAGAACATAACCCATCGTCGAATTTAAGAACAAGCCGACGGCTGTGCCGACAACAGTAACAAAAACCGATACAAAGAAGGCGCTGCCGATAGAACTGCGTTCCCGCCACAAGTATTGGTAAGAAGTGATGGTCCAAGTCAGCGGTTTGAAAGAATAACCGATTTTCTGAATAGAATCATTGGATGAAAACGATATGATGGCAACAAAAGCCAAAGGAATGACGCAAGATAAGGCCAAAATGATGAACAGGACGCTGAACAGGGTATTGGCCGGCGCGGAAATCCGATTGAATCTCGTGACACCATCGGCGACAACAGTATTGCTTTTCATGACAGCCTCCTTATCAGAAAAGGGAATTCTCCGGCTCGATCCGGCGGATGATCTGATTTGCGCTGAAGATCATGATCAGGCCAAGAACAGATTGCAATAAACCGGCGGCGGAAGCGAATCCGATATTATTCATCCCCGTTAAAGCCTTGTACACATAGACATCGATGGTTTGCGTCACATCGACCAGCGGCCCCGAATTGCGCGGCACCTGGTAAAAAAGTCCGAAATCCGTTGAGAAAATGCGCCCGACGGCTAATATGAACATGATGAGGATGATCGGTTTCAACATGGGCAGCGTGATATATTTCACCTGCTGTCCCTTCGTTGAGCCGTCAATAATCGCCGCTTCATAAAGCGATCCGTCAATGCCGGATATGCTGGCCAGATATACGACCATACTGTAGCCGGTTCCTTTCCACAGGTTCATGAAAATCAGGATATACGGCCAGTATTCAGATTCCATATACCATTGGATATTCTCCATGCCGTAAGATCTCAAAATCTGATTGATCAGCCCCTTATCCGCGCTGAGGAATGAAAAGACAAAATAACTGACAACGACCCAGGAAAGAAAATGCGGCAGGAACATCGCCGTCTGGCAAACTTTAGCCAGTTTTGCCGAATGAAGCTGCGAGATCATGATCGCCAGACTTATCGATATGACCATGCCGGTAATGATAAAGATGATGTTATATACCAGAGTATTACGAAACATGATCCAGGCATCCGGCGTGGCAAAAAGAAATTTGAAGTTGTTGATGCCCATATTTTCGCTTTTTAGCAGAGCGACAAGGAAATTTGTATCTTTCATCGGTTTGAAGCGCTTAAATGCGATAATAATGCCAAACATCGGCAAATATGTAAACAGAATATACCAGATAGTCGTCGGCAGCGCCAACAGAGTTAATTCCAGATCGTCTTTTGTAAACTTCTTTTTTTTACGCAAGTCCGGTCACGTCCCTTCATTTCTTTCTATTCTGTTAGTTTTCCGATTAATTTACGCGCCGCATTGCCGTCGATTTAATGTTATACCATTTTTTTGTTCAGTATTGGAAGTCATAATTGATCGATCGTTTATTTGTTATATCATTTCGCCGTGTTGTCTACCACCATTTATATCATCTCATATCAGCGTTGTCAATATGCATGATTGCAATGTCGTGCTTCGCCTTTTTATAGTCATTATAACAATTCCACATAAAAGTCTAAAAAAATAAGGGCGGATATCGTTATTCATCCGTCCTTATATGTCATATCATTAAATAAGATATCAATCGTTTTTATACATCAATAAATCAATTGATTAAAGCAGGTTAATCTCTTGTCCATAACTCTTCGGCTATTTTAACGGATACTTCCGTCATATCCAGATCTGCATAAAGCTGTAAAACAGTATAGCGATTGCGAATTTCTCTGGCAAACCGCAGACCGTCGGCGACCATATCCTGTTCCAATCCTAAATCGGAAGGCCGGGTGGCGCCGCCGACATCCGCCAGTGCGCGGCGGATAATATCCGGTTCAGGTATGGTTTTTTTGATAATCGACAAAATGTTCGGCCATTCTTTTTCCAACCGGTCGATGCGGACAGCCATCTGAACCGGATCGTTCTTGCTGCTGTGCGCGTCGAGTTCGATCAGTTCATCAGCGCCGGCCTGATAAATGCGGCGCATATCCGCCAGCCAGGTTTCACGGCTCATCCGGTTCAATCGGGCCCGCGCCGCCGCAAAATCGGGTTTTAGCGATAAAAGCCGGCGGTACAACGCGCAGGTTATAATCACGGCCAAACCGACCTTGCTGCCATGAGGGACCGGGGCTCTGCCCTGCCGTTGATAGGCCATTTCCCAAAAATGGGACAAATGATGTTCGGAACCGGAGGCCGGCCGCGAGTTGCCGATATAGCTCATCGCGATTCCGCTGAGTATAAGGCCTTCCATGATCGTCCTCGCAGCATGCGGATCACGGCGTTTGACAGCATCGGTCTGAGCGCGGCATTCATCCGCCAAGTCGAGAACCAGCGACGCTACCGGTTCGCAGTAATATTCATGCTCGATCAATGCGCCGACACGCCAGTCGCAGATAGCCGAATACTTGCCCAGGATGTCGCCGAGACCCGCGGCCAGCATGTTGTCCGGGCTGTTGGCCAAAACGGCCGGATCGGCTAAAATAGCCGAGGCTCCGCAAGCTTCAAGCGTTACTTTCATATTATTGACAATCAGCGGCGAAACCGTGGATGCATAACCGTCCATGGACGGCGATGTCGCCACAATATAATAGGGCAAGCCGGTGCGGCTGCCGACAAACCGGGTCAGATCATTCAGGGTTCCCGATCCGATTGCCACCAATAGTCCGATATCCGGCCGCAAATGATTCATCACCGTAAAAACCGCTTTTTCATCGGGTATCAGAACAGGATCGCCTGGAAATACGCAGGTTTCGAATTCATAAGCCAAGGCAGCCAGCTCGGCCGCCAGTTTTTTCCCGCAGGCGTTCCAGGTATGATCGTCGGCAACCAGCAGCAAGCGATTCCGGTCCGCAGTCAAAATCCTTTCGCTTTTGCCGGACGGCTGCCGGATCAGGCGGTCTATTACCGCGCCGAGATCGCCGTCCAGATTGATTTGGAGGATATTTGTATTATGGCGGTGGCCACAGGAACAGGTGTAATCTGCCAGAGCATAAGTCATGAGATCTTTTTTTTGTTGATGCATTTTTCCCTCCGTACCGAGTTTATAGATTCCACAGATCCGGGCATCCGGTCGATACGCCCAAAGCGCCGGCGGATAAAGCGGCAAATATTTCTTCGCGCGTACTGATCAGGCCGCCGGCAATCAAAGGTCGTTTGAACGCCGCCGCCGCAAGCCGGATCGCTTTATCGGCAACACCCGGCATGACTTCGGCTAAATCCGGCCGGCAAGCTTCAATGTGGCGGGCGCCTTCCTGCAAAGCCACGGAATCCAGAAGAAAAATCCGCTGAACCGTAAAGAGGCCGAAGCTTTGAGCCCATTTAACACAAGCGGGCTTAGTCGTAATGATGCCTGTCGGGCCAATTTGTTCGGCAACATAACGCAAGCCTTGCTGATCGGGCCGCAAACCGTCGACAAGATAGACATGCAGGAAGCACAAACGTCCGCTTTGCCGAATTTGCCGGCATTGATCAGCCAGATCGTTAATAGATCCGGACAAAAGAAAAATTATGCGCGCCTGGCCGGACAGGGCTTGCTCAAGCAGCCGGCTGCTGCGGACGGCGGCAATAACCGGATTGGCGATTATATCATCCAGAAGCTGCTGTTGTTCCATAAACCGCTTCCTTTCTGTCTTGCGACGCGGGGCCATCCCTATTATGCGCCGCGGAGGATCAACCCGCAAGAAGCCGGCTATTGATCTGTTTCAGGCAAATTGCGGGTAGCTATTATATCGACGCCGGTGTTCAGAACATCAGTCAGAACGACATCGCCGATCCGAACCGGCAGCTTCGGACGCAGCCGGCGAATTTGCTCCAGGCAGGCGGTAATCAGCTCCTTGGGAATGGCCTTTTTGGTTTTAACGCTCAAAGGGGTCCGGCTGCCCGGGACAACAACCAAGCCGGTCACCATTCGCCTGGGCTGCATGACCTCATCCCGGGCATAACGCTCGCCGCGGGCGCAGGTAAATCCCCGGACGGTTTTTATTTGACCTTGCTCGATAACCACGGCCAGATGACAGCCCATCGGGCAGCCAATACAGATCAGATGCCGCTCTTCATGATTATTCATGGGTTTTTGCCTCCACGCGTACCGTTATGGCTTCGATTTTTCCTGTCAGCCGGTTCGCCGGCAAATCCAGAACGGCCATTTCACCGGGCGCCATCACCAGTCTTTTTTGCTGATAAATGACATGATCGCCGGCTGCGACCTGTATGGTTGCCTGATGATAAATAGCGGCCGGCCGAAAACTGATCCGGACGGATTCGGCTGTTACAGGGCAAGTAATCTGCTGGGGAACTACACCGCGCACGCCCGTTCCCTCAAGCACCCGTACCGGGCTCAGGCCGTTTTCCGTCTTGACGGCCGACAGCCAGGCGACGGCGGCGCAGCCCGCGCGCGAGGCTTCCTGAGACACTTCGTCGACCAGGTCGTGGACATGCAGCACATTCCCGCAAGCAAAAACGCCGGATACGCCGGTAGCCAGATTCTGATCGACACACGGTCCCTGCGTTGTGCCAGACAACATAACACCGGCTTGGCGGGACAGCTCATTTTCGGGAATCAAGCCGACCGACAGCAGCAGCGTGTCGCAAGCCAGATGTTCTTCTGTGCCGGGAACCGGTTTTTTTGTTTGGGGATCGACTGCGGCGATCGTAACGCCTTCCAGGCGTTCGCGGCCTTGAATATCGATGACCGTATGATTCAGCAAAAGCGGAATATCATAATCCTGCAGACATTGAACGACATTGCGGGTCAATCCGCTGGAGAAAGGCATGATCTCAACACAAGCCAGGACGCGGGCGCCTTCGCAGGTCATCCGGCGGGCCATGATCAGGCCGATATCGCCGGATCCGAGGATGACGATCCGTTTACCGGGCAGGAAGCCCTCCAGATTGACCAGCCGCTGTGCCGTACCCGTCGTCATGATCCCGGCGCAGCGGGTTCCCGGGATGCCCAGCGCGCCGCGCGGCCGTTCGCGGCAGCCCATGGCCAGTATGACCGCGCCTGCCTGAAACTGCTGCAGGCCGTTTTCCGGACTGACAGCGGTTACCAGGCGCTCTGGCGTTATGTCGAGCACCATGGTGCCGCACTGATAAGGAATGCCCCGCTGCCGGATTTGCCGGACATAACGCTCAGCATATTCGGGGCCGGTCAGTTCTTCTTTAAAAATATGCAGGCCAAAACCATTATGGATGCATTGCTGTAAAATGCCGCCCAGACGGTCGTCGCGCTCCAAGATCAATAAGTCGCGGCAGCCGGCGTCCCAGGCGGCTACCGCCGCGGCCATGCCGGCGGGGCCGCCGCCGATAATAATCAAATCGATCGCGCGAGGTTCATTCATTTTTTCCACCTGCTTTCCCATCCAGCTCATCTGCCGACGGCCGTTCATCGGCAACCGGCGGAAGGTCGCCGACCTGACCCAGCAGGATGCGGGATTGGCGGCCGAATTTTGTCAATTCCAATTCCGGAATATGGAGTTCCTGGCTCAGGATATCGAGAATACGCGGCGTGCAGAAGCCGCCCTGACAGCGGCCCATCCCGGCCCGGGTCCGTCTTTTGACGCC
>CAYRWC010000146.1:0-7064 GCA_964427795.1 uncultured Oscillospiraceae bacterium
ATCCTTCGTATTCATTGTGTTTCCATTCTCTTCTTGTTTTCATTTATGTTGTCCATTTAGAAGTTAGGTTTGATATTGTCATTAAAGGTATTACCATAAAACCCGCCACGGAAATGATGCAAACTTCCGTGACGAGTTGACGTGGACGCATGTTTGGCCCGATGTTTTATTGTCTGAATTAACTATATTATAGACAATGATTTAAAAAAGAAAATTTCATGTCAAGATTGCAACACGGACAACAAATTTCCAAAGTTTGGTGGCGGAGACGGGATCGTTGCGGAAGGCAACAACAATTCCAGTTGTGCCGCGGAAATCGGGGTGGCTTTTGCCAATTCGCCATCCGCGTTGAAGGCCACTTCAACGGCATTTGCTACCGTAGGTGTTTCACCGGCTAATACAAATGAATATCCGTCCGCAGACGGCGTCTCCGACACCGTGATTGTTCTATCGACTACCCGTCGAAGTTTTTCCGGAAGACCACCTGCAAAAAATAGCATGACCGCGACATGATGTTCTCGGCAGTATTGTACAACGTCAAGACAGACATCCGGATGATCGACGATCAATTCCGAAGCGGTAATGAGAACGACCTTCGCGGATTGCATAAGCGAAGCAAAAGCTTTAATTCTTTGTGCGGAAGGCCAATTGAGAAAGCGGCAATCAGCGATTCGTCCGACCGATTCTTCGAGGTCAAGACTGATCGTAGTGTCGCCTTGCAATATCAGTGTTTCGTATTTGCGCGTAATCCGCCATTGCGTTCCAAAAACATTAACGCCTGCATTGAGTCTTCGAGCAATATGCCAAAGGAAAACAGGAGACAGCGGAGAGCGGCTCTTCATATGGAGTAAATCTCCGGAGTTCAACACTCCGTCAATGACAGGAGCCGGATGCTCATTCAAACAACGAAGTGTTACATCTCCAAAATAATCCGGACGAAGTTCAGGAGGAAAGAAAATCTTGTGTCCAGTCGCAAGCGTGTTCAACTCGGATAAACTAATTTCCCGTCTATCTTTTGCGATCCAAATAACGATATCCGGCATAAATAAGTCCCGCCGCAAATGAGCCGCAAGTTTGACAATCAATTCGACTTCAGAACCGGAAGCCATCAGGATAATGTCCGGATTCTCGGCGTCTTCCAGAATGTAGCCGCCCTTGAGGGCCGCCGGGCCGCTCTGATCGTATGTCGGCAGATTCTGGCGGCTGAGCACCATGCAGGTCGGCCCCTGACGTTTCAGCGCGAGCAGATAACCCGCGGCGGTTTCTTTGCCGTCGGCCGGACGGAAAACCGTGACGCCGGGCGTTGCCCGCAAAGCGGCCAGATGCTCGATCGGCTCATGAGTCGGGCCGTCTTCGCCAACGCCGATGCTGTCATGGGTCAACACATACATGACCGGCAGCTTCATCAGCGCGCTGAGGCGCAGCGCGGCTTTCAGATAGTCGCTGAAGACAAAGAATGTGGCGCAGTAAGCGCGTAAACCGCCGTGCAAAGCCATACCGTTGGAAGCGGCGGCCATGGCGAATTCGCGGACGCCGAAATGGATGTTGCTGCCGCTGTAATCGGCCGGGCTAAACCAGTTGCGGCCGTTGACGACGGTTTTATTCGACGGCGCCAGGTCGGCGCTGCCGCCGATCAGGTTAGGCAGCCTGGCGGCCAGGCGATTCAGGCATACGCCGCTGGTGGAGCGGGTCGCCTGCGAACCGGCGAAATCCCAGAATTCCTTGTCGTTCATCAAATCGGGCATTTCCTGATTCAGACACTGATTCAATTCGGCGGCCGCTTCGGGATATTCACGGCCGTACCGGCTGAACATGGCCGACCATTGATCATGGCTCACCGCCAGATCGTTTTGCTTGGCGGCCATATAGGCGAGGAGTTCGGCGGGAACCTGGAAGGCTTCAGCGGAAGGCCAATTCAAAGCTTTTTTGGTCAGGGCGACATTCTCGTCGCCGAGCGGTTCGCCGTGGGCTTTAGCTTGACCGGCGAGCGGTGAGCCGAAAGCAATCTGCGTGCGCACGATAATCAGTGACGGACGCGATGTATCCGCGCGGGCGGCTTCCAGAGCGGCGCCGATCGCCTGACGGTCGTTGCCGTCGGCTACATGCTGAACCTGCCAGCCGTAGGCTTCATGACGTTTGCCGACATCTTCGGTAAACGCGCAATCCGTGTTGCCCTCAATGGAAATATCGTTGTCGTCATAAAGAACGATCAGTTTGCCCAGCTTCATGGTGGCGGCCAGTGAAGCAGCTTCGCTGGAAACACCTTCCATCATGCAGCCGTCGCCCACCAGCACATAGGTGTAATGATCCAGGACCTGGTATCCGGGGCGGTTGAAGCGGGCGGCGAGATGAGCTTCGGCCATCGCCATGCCGACAGCCGTCGCCAGGCCTTGTCCCAGAGGACCGGTCGTTGTTTCGACACCTTGGGTATGTCCGTACTCGGGATGTCCGGGCGTTTTGCTGTTCCACTGGCGGAAGGATTTCAAGTCGTCTATTGTCAGGCCGTAACCGAACAGATAGAGCAGGGAATAGAGCAGCATGGAGGCGTGACCGGCGCTCAGGACAAAACGGTCGCGGTTGATCCACTGGGGATCGGCCGGGTTGTGCCGCATATGGTTGGCCCATAATTCATAGGCCATGGCCGCCGAACCCATCGGCAAACCAGGATGGCCGGATTTGGCTTTCTGGACGCTTTCAGCGGCCAATACCCGGACGGCATTGACAGCCAGCTGATCCAGCTGCTGATTTTGGGACATAAACATTCACCTCACGATTTTATTTATCCCGGCCGCTTTCTCCGGCATGCCAATAATCTGCCTGAACCGGACGGGACAGGATCACCGTTTTATTATACACAATTCTTGCCGGGCTGGCGACGATAATCCGGATAACCGGCATTTTTTTCCAAGCGTCTGAAAATGCAAAAAACGGGACTGATCATGTAAGGTTATGACCGGCATTTCTTGATATAGTGATAGATAGAGAATAGGCTTGTACAGGAGGATGAGATATGATACCGCTGGAAATGAAAGTGCTTCATAGTTTGGTCAAATTGCTCCCCGGACAGGATCCGCAGCCGGAGATGAATCTGACGAATTGGTCGGCGCTGCGCGGGGAGAAAACGGCTGTCCAGCTGGCCATGCGCTGGTTTTGGCGTCAGGATGCGCCTGAACACCGGGCGTCGGCCGAGCTGACCCTGTCTTCGGCTCTGGCCGAGCGGCTGACAGTCAGCCGGGTGGTTTCGGTTCCGGTCAATCTGGCCGCGTACCCGGTTCATGACGAGTATTATCTGACAACCCGGCCCGGCCTTCTGCCTGATCTGCTGGAGCAGGCCGAACCGCTAGCGGCCGGCTCAGATTCGAAAAAATGGAATCTGCGCCTTTTGGATGATCAATGGCAGGTTTTCTGGCTGGAGTTCGATATTCCGGCCGATTGGGCGGCCGGAGAATATCCGCTTCAAATTGAGCTGAAAGCCGAAGCCGGAGCAATATCGGCGGCCGGCGCCGTCACATTGACGGTTGTCGACGCCGTTCTGCCGCAGCAGACCTTGATCAGAACCGAATGGTTCTATACCGATTGCCTGGCCGATTATTACCGGGTGCCGGTTTTTTCCGAAGAACACTGGCAGATCGTCGGCCGGTTTATCAAAACGGCTGTTGATCATGGCGTCAATATGCTTCTGACACCGATATTTACGCCGCCTTTGGATACCGCCGTCGGCGGCGAGCGGACGACGACCCAGCTGGTGACGGTGGAAAAGAAGGGATCGGCATGGACGTTCGGATTCGATCGCCTCAAACGCTGGATCGATCTGGCGCAGTCTCTGGGTGTCCGCTATTTTGAAATGTCGCATCTTTTCACGCAATGGGGCGCGAAAGCGGCGCCGAAAATCATGGCGGAGGTCGACGGCAGGAACGAGAGGATTTTCGGCTGGGATACCCCGGCGACCAGTCCGGCTTACCGGGAATTCCTGGCGGCATTCCTGCCTGAATTAACCGGACATCTTCTGGATTGGGGCCTGGCCGGCCGCTGCTTCTTCCATATTTCCGACGAACCGGGCAAAAACGATCTGGAAAATTATCAGCAGGCAAAGGCGCAGGTTAAACCTTATATAAAGGATTTTACGCTTATCGACGCCTTGAGCGATTATGAGTTTTATACCAGTGGCGCCGTGGACAAGCCGATTCCGGCCAACAATCATATCCAGCCGTTCCTGGACGGACAGGTGCCTGATCTTTGGACCTATTATTGCTGCGGGCAGTCGACGCAGGTCAGCAACCAATTTATGGCGATGCCGTCGGAGCGCAACCGGATCATCGGTGTTCAATTCTATCTCTATCAAATCGAGGGGTTCCTGCATTGGGGATACAATTTTTACAACAGCCAGCATTCATTAACCCGCATCAATCCTTATCTGGTCAACGACGCCGAAGCGTCCTTCCCGGCCGGCGACGCCTTCCTGGTTTATCCGGGAGCGGACGGCAAACCGGAACCGTCGATCCGGATCAAGGTTTTCCAGGAAGCTCTGAACGACCAGCGGGCACTGCAATTGCTGGAATCTCTGACTTCACGCCAAAAGACGGTCGATCTGATCATGGAAGGTCTGGACGAACCGATAACCTTCAGCCGGTATCCCCGTGACGCCGGTTGGCTTCTGGATCTGCGCCGGCGTGTCAATCAGGCGATTGCCGCGTGTGTCGGCTGATCCTGTCGGCCGGTTCTTAAGATCGCAGCCGTGTCAGGCTTTGCTCGTACGGAGGGCGCAGGACGCCTTTCTCGGTAATGAAAGCGCTGATTAACCGGTGATCGGTAACATCAAACGCGGGATTATAAGTTTGAATGCCTGAAGGCGCCATCCGCCGGGAAAAACCCAATTCGGTTATTTCCTCCGGACGGCGCTCTTCTATATGGATGGCCTGACCGTCGGGACACTGGAAATCCAGGGTTGACGCCGGTGCGCAAACGTAAAGCGGGATGTTGAAATAGCGGGCCAGAATGGCCACGCCGGACGTTCCGATTTTATTGGCGGTGTCGCCGTTGGCCGCCACACGGTCGCAGCCGACCAGCACGGCTTGGATCCAGCCCTTTTCCATAACGGAAGCCGCCATGTTGTCGCAGATCAGCGTTACGTCGACTCCGGCCCGCTGCAGCTCATAGGCGGTCAAACGGGCGCCCTGCAGCAGCGGGCGCGTTTCATCGGCAAAAACGTGAAAAGAGTAACCCCGTTCATGACCCAAATAGATCGGAGCCAAAGCCGTGCCATAGGCCGAGGTGGCCAGACTGCCGGCATTGCAGTGAGTCAGTATGCCGTAACCGGGCTGCAGAAGCGGCAGGCCGTTTTCCCCGATCAACCGGCACACGGCTGTGTCTTCGGCGTGAATGGCCAGCGCTTCTCCGAGCAATATTTCGCGCGCCCGGTCGGCGGTTGCCTGCGGGTGGTTCCGCAAGCATCGCTGCATCCGGTCCAGCGCCCAGAACAAATTGACCGCCGTCGGTCTGGCAGTCGCCAGATATCGGCAGGCATCGTCGATGTCTTTATCAAGCAAATCATAATCCTGAGCCGGCGAATATCGGGCTGCCAGATAAACCGCGTAAGCCGCCGCAATGCCTATGGCCGGCGCGCCGCGAACACTGAGCCGGTATATGGCGGCGTGGATTTCAGGCAAGGATTTGAGCGTCAGGTATTTTTCCTCCGCCGGCAGACAGGTTTGATCAAGAAGAACCAGCGCGTCATGGCTTTCGCTCAGCCGGACCGGCGATAAAGGCGTTTTCTGGTCTGAAATCTGTTGCATGGCAGCCTCCCGTCAGGATCGGAGCATATCATCATCCGTTTATCCACAATCATTTTATCATGTGATGAAAAGAAACCTATTTTTCGGTTGTTTTCACCCAATAGGAGGATCCGCTGGGTGTACGGTCCAGATAACCGTATTCGATCAGATAACGGCGGATGGTGACAAAATCGGCATAGATGGGTTGAATGACGGCGTTGACTTCCTTTTCGGTGTAGAGTTGCCCTGGTGAAAAACAAGCGGCGATCAATTGCAGGAGAACTAATTTACGTTTTTCTTTTACCGGCAAGCCTTTAATCACCAGAGGATCTAGCGACACGACATAACTGCGGATGACTTTCTCCTTGTCGGCGGCGGTGATGGCAAAACGCTCGTCTATCTGCGCCGCCGTAGCATGAATCGGCGAAATGCTTTCGGCTTCCTCGTTGTCCGGTTCTCCGGCCGGCGCCGATTGAGCGGTGTCCTCAAGCGTTTGAAACAAAGCCAGCGTCAGTTTAGCCTGCCGGCTCTTTTCCTTAAAAAGAAACCGCTGGGCCCGGATCGTCGATGCCGCCGTTCCGGTTTCTTCCGCGATCCGGCGTGTGTCATATCCCTGATACATCAGACGCAATACTTTTTTCTGATTATCGGTCAGGCCGATAAATCGTTTATCCAGTTTCAGCAGCTGTTCGAACACCGATTGATGCGATTTTTGAATATGCAGCGTTATGGCCCGGGCAGCCGTACATAATTGGCCGTCCTGTTCATAAATCCGTCCTTCGTCAAAGACCGCATCGCAAAAAATACAGCGATATTGGCAGGGGCAACCGGACAACCGGTAGCCTTGCCGTATTTCCTGTACCGACATATGATCCAGATCCAGCATTTTAGTGGCCTCCTACTAAAGATATAAACAATATAGCATAATGTTGATAATAATCAATATTAAAAACTAAAAATGTTTATGAAAATCGTGCACGAGCCTCGACCTTGCGCTAAGCGGAAAAAGTCCGTACAATGGATTTATAAAGCGGATTGGGTCATATCTGATCATACAAGAAGTCCTTGACAAGAAAGGACGGATCAATGATGCAGAAGACAACGCCATTATTGATGCGGCAGCCGATAGCCGAAGCGGCGGGATCTTGCTTGCAGACGCAATGGATTGAATGGATCAAACAGGAAAAAATATTTCTTGCCGGCAGCCGCGACGATACGATTGAAGCGGTTCACGCGATGCGGGTCGCTTTGCGGCGTTCACTGGCATTGTTGGTATTCATGAAAGATTGGCTT
>CAYRWC010000147.1:0-7048 GCA_964427795.1 uncultured Oscillospiraceae bacterium
GAAGAAGTCAGAAACCTGGCCGCCCGCTCGGCCAACGCGGCTAAAGAGACAACCGAAATGATCGACGGATCGATCCGTAAAATTGCCGACGGCACTAAAATAGCCAAAGACACCTCGGCCGACTTGAACCTGATCGTACAGGAAGTCGATAAAGTGGCTAAATTGGTTAACGACATATCTGTCGCGTCCAATGAACAAGCCATGGGCATCGGTCAGATCAATCAGGGCATCATGCAGGTTTCATCGGTTGTTCAGGCCAACTCGGCAACCTCCGAGGAGAGCGCCGCTTCCAGTGAGGAACTATCCAGCCAAGCCTCGCTGCTGAAAGAACAAG
Source organism: uncultured Oscillospiraceae bacterium (assembly GCA_964427795.1). GTDB lineage: Bacteria > Bacillota > Clostridia > Saccharofermentanales > UBA5734 > JAYFQE01. Next base: position 335 of record CAYRWC010000147.1, read on the forward strand.
TCGGCATGTTCAAGCTGAGAAAGAAGACCGTGAACGCCGCTTCATATCAGGGCATGGAATCAATCAGCCCGGATGTGCTGCGTATGCTGAAGGAAATGTCCGATAAAAAGAACAACCCGGCCGCCGCGCCGGCTCCCGCCGCAGCCGCCGCCGGCAGCCAGAAGAAAATCATGCTGAGCGATCAGGAATTCGGCAAGTATTAAGCACATATTGACGCCAAAACGGAAGAGAGCTTGCCTAACAGCTCTCTTCCTTGGTCATGAGGCGCTGAAGAGGGCTTTCTATGATTGAAATTACGCAAAAAGAATTCGATCAGCTTTCCCGGTTCATTAAAGACAATTATGGCATATACCTGAAGAACGAAAAGCAAACTTTAGTGACCGGACGCCTGTATCATGTTCTGCAAAGTAAAAATTTCAATAATTTTACCGATTATTATGATTATCTGGTAACCGATCGTACCGGCGAAGCCGTGTCGACGCTTCTGGACAAGATTACAACCAATCATACCTTTTTTATGCGCGAGGCGGATCACTTTACTTATCTGCGCGAACAAGTCCTGCCGTGGATGGCCAACGTCAACCGCGATCATGATTTACGCACCTGGTGCGCCGCTTGTTCAACCGGCGAAGAGCCTTATACGCTGGCCATGATCATGGATTCGTTTTTCGGCATGCAGAAAGACCGCTGGGACACAAAGATCCTGGCTACGGATATTTCCAGCCAGGCATTGCGGACGGCACAGCAGGGCATTTACAGCAATGAACGGATTTTGCCTCTGCCGTCCGAATGGCGCACCAGCTATTTTAAAAAAATAGATGATGAACGGTCTGTCCTGACGGACCGGATAAAAAATCAGGTTATCTACCGCAAATTCAATTTGATGGAAGAACACTTTCCATTTAAACGCAAATTTCATATCATTTTCTGCCGCAATGTCATGATCTATTTCGATCATGAGACAAAAGACCGGTTGGTCGAAAAATTTTACGACCTGATGGAGCCGGGCGGGTATCTGTTTATCGGCCACTCCGAATCACTGAACCGGGAGCAGACAAAATACAGTTATCTTAAACCGGCAGTTTATCGGAAAATGTAAACGGCACCGATGCTGAACGGATGCGAAAGGGATTGAATGTCATGATGCAGAACAAAAAAATCAGGGTCATGATCGTGGATGATTCTTTATTGTTCAGACAGATTCTTGCCAGCGAACTGTCGGCGGATCCGGAAATCGAGATTGTCGCCAAAGCATCGGATCCCTTTCAAGCCCGGGACATGATCCTGGAAACCCAGCCGCAGGTCATGACCTGCGATATCGAAATGCCGCGCATGAACGGAATCGAATTCATCCGCCGCCTGCTGCCGCAATATCCTTTGCCGGTCATCATGGTCAGCACGGTAACCAGCGCGGTATTCGACGCCATGAATGCCGGCGCGGTCGATTTTGTCGTCAAGCCCAGCGCCAGGCCCGTTCCGGCCGGTCAGGATAATAAACCGGATATACACCGGAATCTGGAACAGTTTATTTTTGAGCTGAAAGCGAAAATAAAAACGGCCGCTCATGCACGAATCAGGCAGGAAACGGCCGTCCGTCCGGTTGAAGTGGATAATCACGAGGTGTTCGATTCCGGCAATCTTATTGCCATCGGCGCTTCCACGGGAGGAACCGAAGCGATTTTCAGCGTTCTCAGCGCGCTGCCTGCCCATATGCCCGGCATCGTTATCGTTCAGCATATTCCGCCGGTATTTTCCCGTATGTTTGCCGAACGTCTGGATAAACAAACCCGCTTAACGGTAAAAGAAGCGGAAAACAATGATATCGTGGAACCCGGTCATGTCATTTTGGCGCCGGGCGATAAACATATTCAAGTGAAACGGATCGGCGGCCAGTATAAAATCGAGTGTTTTGCCGGCGAAAAAGTGAATGGACACTGTCCATCGGTGGATGTTTTATTTGATTCGGTTGCCCGTGAAGCCGGCCGCCGGGCGATCGGCCTGATTTTGACCGGCATGGGCAGCGACGGCGCCCGCGGCCTTCTGGCCATGCGCGGCAGCGGCGCACGTACGCTGGGTCAGGATGAAGCATCCTGCGTCGTATACGGCATGCCGCGCGCAGCCTATGAAATGGGCGCTGTCGGCCGGCAGGCTTCATTGTCGGACCTGCCGGGCTTATTGATCACCTTGTCCAGAGATCCTGTGAGATAATTTTTTTAGCAAAATAATTGATTGCTAATTAGTTCAAAAAGCAATAAAAAGTATTATTCTCGATAGACCCGGTATCGTTTATGATGAAATCATCAGATAAATCATCATAAGGAGACTGGGTATGCACCAAAAGAAGCGTTCGCTGCGTGCGCGTCATGGAATCAGACCTTTTTTAATGACCTTGCCGTTTCTCATCGCCACTTTGCTTTTCAGTTATCTGCCTTTGTACGGCTGGCGCTATGCATTCTTCGATTATAAGGCCGGCTTTAAACTTCTGGACTGCAATTTTGTCGGCCTGAAGCACTTCTTGTCATTATTTCAGAATCAGGTTATCCTGAACGATGTAGCCCGTGTTCTGCAAAACACCTTTGCCATCAGTTTAATCGGCATAGCCACCTCGTTCCTGCCGATGTTGTTTGCCATTTTTCTTTCCGAAATTCAAAACCGCGCATACCGGCGTACCGTCCAGACAATTACCACGATCCCCAACTTTATCAGCTGGGTTCTGGTCTATTCGATGGCGTACGCTATTTTTTCGGTTAACGACGGTTTTGTGAACAATTTATTGGTCAATCTGGGGTTAATCAACGACCGGATCAATTTTCTCGCGTCGCCGAATAATGTCTGGATCAAGATGTGGGGTTATGGAACCTGGAAAGGGTTAGGCTGGAGTTCCATCATGTATGTTGCTTCCATTTCGTCGATTGACGAGCAGCTGTTTGAAGCCGCCGCGATCGATGGCGCCAGCCGGATGAAACGTATCTGGTATATAACTATACCGTCCTTGATGCCGACATTCTTTGTTTTACTGCTGCTTAATATCGCTAATTTCCTGAATAATGGCATCGACCAGTATTTCGTTTTCCAAAACGCCATGAACAAGGCGAAAATCGAGGTGCTGGATCTCTATGTTTATAACAAAGGCATCGCCGGAAGCAACATTTCCTTTTCCACAGCCGTCGGCATGCTGAAATCCGTCATCAGTATAGTCCTTCTGTTTATTGCCAACACGGCTTCGAAATTAGTACGCGATGAGAAAATTATTTGAAAGCGCGGGTAGATGATCGATGAAATATCAGAAATCAAAAACAGATTATATAACCGACATACTGATTTATTTTGGTTTTGGATTATTTTCGTTTCTCTGTTTTTTCCCGTTTTACTACATTATTATCAATACCATCAGTGACAACACCTTGGTTTCGGCCGGCAAAATACTTTTTTTGCCGCACGGCATCCATGTGGAAAATTATAAACAGGTTTTCCTGATCAAAGGACTGGCCAGCGCGACGTTTATCTCACTTTCCAGAACGGTTCTCGGCACGGCGATGTCCGCGCTGGCGGCCACGGTGCTCGGTTACGCCTTTTCCCGGCCGGAATACTGGAAACGGAAATTTTGGTATCGCTTTCTGATTATAACCATGTATTTCAACGCCGGCATTATTCCCTGGTATCTGAATATGCGCATGCTCGGCCTGATCAACAACTTTCTGGCGTATATTCTGCCGGCTGTTTGTGTACCTTTCTTTGTGATCCTGGTTAAGACTTATATCGAATCCATTCCGGAATCGCTCGAAGAAGCGGCGGAAATCGACGGCGCCGGCTACCTGATGCGCTATCTGCGGATCATACTGCCGCTGACCCGGCCGATTATCGCGACCATTGCCATCTTCGCCGCGGTCGGACAATGGAATTCATTTATGGATACGGTTTTTCTGGTTACCAAGAAAGAGCTTTATACCCTGCAATTCATTCTGTATCAATATCTTAACGAAGCCAATTATCTGGCCGACCAGATGCGGCAGAATCCGAATTTTATCAATGTCGCGTCGAATTATAAGCTGACTCCGGTTGCCGTGCGGTTTACCGTTTCCATCATCACGGTTATGCCGATTCTGCTGGTTTACCCATTTTTCCAGAAGTATTTCGTTAAAGGAATTATGATAGGCGCCATTAAGAGCTGACACGGCCGGCATTTGTGTTCCGCAGTTATAAAACGGGGGTGTACAACCGGTTTTATATAAAATAAATAAAGGGGGAAGAAAAATGAAAATGACTCATTTCCGTCGATTGATGCTTCTTGTGTTGAGTTTAAGCATGCTCCTGTTCTGCGCAGCCTGCCAGCCGACGCCCACGACGACCGGGTCGACCGGCGCCGCGACGACAACGTCGCCCGCCGCGTCGAGTACCACCGGAACGACAGCGGCTTCATCGGATGTCGTAACCTTGACCGGTTTCAGCATGTACGGCAACAATACGGTTGACGAAGCCGGTTGGTACACCAAGTATTTGCTTGACAACCTGGGCATCAAGCTGGAATTTATGACCGCCACGGACGCGGTACAGATGATGCAGTCTTTGATGGCCAGCGGCGAATTGCCGGATATCGTCGGCTTCAACAATAAGACCTTCAGCAAAAACGCCGCTGAAGCCGGATTGCTGCTCTGCCTGGACGACTATCAGGACAAACTGCCGAATCTGTATGGCAGCAACGGGCAGTTCCAATACGGCATCGATTTTTACCGGGCCAACGTCAGCGATGCCACACACAAGCTGTATGCCGTTCCGACCAGCGTCGGCGTCATGGATCTGATCAATTATGACCCTCAGCTCCGTTGGGACATTTACCAGCAGATCGGCTCGCCCAAGATTGCCACGCTGGAAGATTACCTGCCGGTCCTTAAGGCTATGGTCGACGCATATCCGCAGACCGACGACGGCCTGAAGACCTATGGCCTTTCTCTCTTCCCTTCATGGGACGGCCGTTCAATGGCCAACGCGACTTATGTTTCCGTTATATACGGTGTGGACAGCGAATATTCCTGCAACCTCAGCGAAACGCCGGTTGACGGCAGCGGAACGCCGATCAGCATCCTGGACAACGACAGCCAGTACAAACGCGTTCTGAAATTTTTCTTTAAAGCCAATCAGATGGGTATCCTGGATCCGGACTCCGCGACTCAGACCTGGGACATCATCGTTGAAAAATGGGGAAAAGGGCGGATCATGTTTTCGCCGTGGAATTGGTCGGTCGGCGACTTTAATGTGCCAACCAATACCAATGTCGACAATTTCAAAGGGTATGCCGCCGTATGGCCTGAAGATGCCAAACAGGGCATTTACCCCGACCAATATGTCGGTTCGACCTGGGACTTGGCGCTGAGCTCCTCAACGAAGAATGTCGACGCGGCGCTGCGTTTCTTTGACTTTTACTATTCGTTCGAAGGCATGGATCTTGTTTTGAACGGCCCGAAAGGCGTTATCTGGGATGTCGATTCTCAAGGCATGCGTTATGTGACGGATGCCGGCTGGGATATTCTCGAGAATAAATCCGGCGCCATGCCCGAAGGTGGGAAGCTGGGAGCTGCCGTAGGCATTATCAATGCCCAGACGATCTCCTCGTACACCAAGAATCCGGCGACCAGCGGACAAACAATGAGCTATTCTTTGTGGGAAACTTCCTTAACGCATAATCCGACCAAACTGGTGATCAATTGGCGGGCCGCCAACGGCGGTTATGCCAACAGTCTGGCGCTGGCCAAAGCGACAAACCGGGTGGTAAAAAGCACCCAGGCCGTCAAGATGGTCACCCCGGCGGATGATGATATGACCGCCATCATGAACCAGATCGGCGATGTCCTCAAGACCGCTTCCTGGCAAATGGTTTTTGCCAAGGACGAAGCAGAATTTGAGGCGATTTGGGCGAAAGCGCAATCGGATGCCAACGGTTTGGGTATGGATAAAGTTATGACCTGGTTTTTAGCCGCCTGGCAGGATGCCCTGACCAATGCGAAAAAGTATCAGCCGTAATGATCATACCGTTGTTCAATTGATCTGATTCATCAGGAGCCCGGCGCCGGTTTTGCGCCGGAGCCGGGCTGTCCTGAAACGTATGGACATATAAATGCCGGAGATGGAGCGGATATCATGAAAATAATTAAAATTGGCATGATCGGCCTGGGGGGCATGGGCAATCATCATGCGGCTATATTAAGCAAAATGCCGGATGTTGAAATCGTTGGCGTTTGTGATCTGATTGAAGAGAAGGCGAAAAAGCTGGGCGAGCAGCTCGGCGTTCCCTGGTATTTGGACTATCATCAGTTACTCGGTTCCTGCGAAGCCGTCTGGGTTTGTACAGAGCCGTTTAACCGTCGTGATATTGTGCTCACCTGCGCCAAAGAGAAAAAACATATTTTTACCGAAAAACCTGTCGCCAGTGCTTTATGCGATGCGGAAGCCATGGTTGAAGCAACGTCCGCGGCCGGCGTGGTGTATATGCTCGGTTACTGCCTGAGATTCATGAATCCTTTTCAGCTGATCCATAAGATATATGCGTCAGGCGAATTGGGCGAATTGGTCGATTGCTGGACCCGGCGATATATGCCATATGATATGTCCAATCTATGGTATGGCTGGCAGAAGAACAGCGGCGGCGTCATGCTGGATTTTGGCAGTCACGATATCGATTGGCTTCGCTGGATCGGCGGCGATGTCCGTGCCGTATCC
>CAYRWC010000148.1:0-7045 GCA_964427795.1 uncultured Oscillospiraceae bacterium
CGGGCCTGATCGTTGGCGTTTTTCAAATCGTAGATCAACTCGGCCAGATCCTCGATCGAATAGATATCGTGGTGGGGCGGCGGCGAGATCAAGCCGACGCCCGGCGTCGAATGGCGGGTCCTGGCAATCCAGGGATACACTTTTCGACCAGGCAGCTGACCTCCTTCTCCGGGTTTGGCGCCCTGAGCCATCTTGATCTGTAGCTCGCGGGCGTTGACCAGAAATTCGCTGGTAACGCCGAACCGGCCGGAGGCCACTTGCTTGATGGCGCTGCAGCGTGAATCGCCGTCGGCTTGGGGCTGAAAACGGGCCGGATCTTCGCCCCCTTCTCCGGTGTTGCTTTTGCCGCCCAGGCGGTTCATGGCCACAGCCAGCGCCTCATGGGCTTCCCGACTGATGGAGCCATAAGACATGGCGCCGGTTTTAAAGCGTTTGACAAGTACTTCGACAGGTTCGACTTCTTCAAGCGGAATCGGCCCGCCGGCCGGAACAAAATCCAGAAGGCCACGTAGCGTGCAAAGTCGCTGGGTTTCGTCATTCAAATGCCGGGAATATGTTTTAAAGAGCTGATAATCGCCGGTTTGAACCGCTTGCTGCAAGTAATGAACGGTCAGCGGATTAAAGAGATGATATTCACCGTTACTGCGCCATTGATACAGCCCGCCGGTTTCCAGTCCGGGATTGACCGGGTTGGGATCAAAAGCCACCCGCAGGCGTTCGCCGACAGACTGTGACAATTCTTTAATGCCGATGCCGCCGACACGGGACGGCGTTGCTGTAAAATAGCGGGCGATAAAATCCGGATGAATGCCGACAGCCTCGAATATCTGGGCGCCTTGATAACTCTGAACGGTTGAAATACCCATTTTGGAGATGGTTTTGGCAATACCCTTAACCGCTGCCTTAAGGTAATGGGCGACGGCATCCGCTTCACTTTGGCCTTCCAGATCATGATGCCGAACCAGATCACGGACGATTTCAATCGCCAGATAGGGATTGACGGCGGAAACGCCGTAACCGATCAACAGAGCAAAATGATGAACTTCCCGCGGCTCGCCGGATTCCAGAATCAAGCTGGTTTTCGTCCGGGTCATCTGGCGGATCAGGTGGTGATGCAGACCGGAAACGGCCAGCAGAGCCGGGATGGGGGCTTGATCGGGACCGATGCCGCGGTCGGACAGGATAATGATGTTTACCCCTTGTCCGATGGCTTGGTCGGCGGCGGCAAAAAGATCGTTCATTGCTTGTTCCAGCGCCGGCCCGTCCCGGGTTACAGGATAGAGAATCGGCAGGACAGCGGACTTAAATCCCGGCAGATCGACGTGCTTCAGGCGGGACAGCTCCCGGTCGTCGATAATGGGCACCCGGACTTTGATCTGGCGGCAGTTTACCGGCTCCGGCTTAACCAGGTTGCCGTCCGAGCCGATATAGGTTTCGGTTGAAGTAACGATATCTTCCCGCAGAGCATCGATCGGCGGATTGGTTACCTGGGCAAATAATTGCTTGAAATAATGATATAAAAGCTGGGGTTTGTCGGATAGAGCCGCCAAAGGCGCGTCGGTGCCCATAGAACCGAGTGGTTCTATGCCGTCGCGGGCCATGGCCAGGATGATGGTCCGTATATCTTCCCAAGTATAACCAAAGGCTTTTTCTTGCGTTTCCAGCTCATCCGGCTGAAGACCGTACGGCGATGCCGCCTTGCATGCCGGTTGATCCGGCATATCGTCCAGACAGATCAACTGTTCGCGCAGCCATTGCCGATAAGGCTTTTCAGCGGCAACGGCATCCTTCAGCTCATCATCGGAGATGATTTTTCCGGCGGCCGTATCGATCAGGAGCATCCGGCCGGGACGCAGCCGATCGTTGCGCAGGATCTGTTCCGGCGGAATATTAAGGACGCCGGCTTCGGACGCCAGAACAATCAATCCGTCGCGCGTCAGAGTATAACGAGCCGGCCGCAAGCCGTTGCGGTCCAGAAGCGCGCCGATTTGAACGCCGTCGGTGAAAGCCATTGCTGCCGGTCCGTCCCAAGGTTCCATCAGGGCGCTGTGATATTCATAAAAAGCTTTTCGGGCATCGCTCATCGATTCATATTTATTCCAGGATTCAGGCACCATCATCATGGCGGCGTGAGGCAGAGAACGGCCGGTCAGCGACAGAAATTCCAGACAGTTGTCGAACATGGCCGAATCGCTGCCGTTTTGATTGATCAAAGGAAAAATTTTATTTAAATCCGGACCGAAAGCATCGGTTTCTATCGTCGACTGCCGGGCGCGCATCCAGTTGACATTTCCGCGGATGGTATTAATCTCTCCGTTATGGATCAAATAGCGGTAAGGATGAGCACGCTCCCAGCTGGGGAAAGTGTTGGTGCTGTAACGGGAATGAACTAAAGCAAGAGCCGATTCTATATCCAGACTGGTCAAATCGAGATAAAACGCGTCTACCTGGCCGGCTGTCAGCATACCCTTGTAGACGATGGTCCGGCTGGACAAACTGGCAAAATAGAAATAACGGTCACTGCTTTCCAGAACGTTCTCCAACGTCTTCTCGGATCTTTTACGGATCAGATAAAGACGCCGTTCAAAAGCAAGCGCGTCTTGGCCAATCAGATCGGCCGAGCAGCCGATGAAAATTTGCCGGATATAAGGGCGATTGGCCCGAGCGGCTAAACCCAGCGAAGATTCATTGATCGGCGGCGTTCTCCAGCCTAAAACCGACTGGCCTTCCTTGCGGACGATCTCCTCGATTGCCTTTTCACAGGATTTTCGTTTCAGATCATCCCGGGGCAGAAAAACCATGCCGACGCCATACTGTCCGGCCGGCGGCAGCTGAATACCGATTCCGGGGCAGACAAGCCGGAATAAGCGGTCCGGCAGCTGGATGAGAATACCGGCGCCGTCACCGGTGTTATCTTCGCTGCCCGCGCCGCCGCGATGTGCCAGATTTGCCAGGACCGTTAAAGCTTGATCGATAATGGTGTGTGAACGTATTCCTTTGATATTGACAACAAAACCGATACCGCAAGCATCATGTTCATTTTGCGGATCATATAAACCTTGTTTGACAGGCAAACCGGCTGACGAACCAATCATATTGTTTCCCCCTCATCGGCAGATCACCGGATTTCTCATGGATTTGCCTGATGTTAATGCTCAAAATGAAATACGACAGATGTGATCCTGCAAAATGTTTATTGCGACCGCAATCTCGTATTTTGTGATTCCGGTTAAAAAAAGCGTACAACATAAAGGCTGCGACATTCGCCTTTGAAGTACGCTTGGTTGATTTGCCGGAATATATTGCTGCCGAATGGCCGATTTCGCCCTTGCAGGATTGGCCGCGGATCATTTGAGTGCACTGATTATAACATGAGCCCGTTTTTGTTTCAAGATCTTTTTCTATAAAAATGCAATTAAACAATTAACAACTTGCAAAACCGAATATTGTCCTGAAGGGTGAAACGCTTTTCTTGCATTCCATGATATACTATTCTTTGAAACTTGTACGGTGCAGTTTTATCGGTCGGTAAAACTGTATGACGGATCGCGCAGGACTAAGGCAGAAGGGGATCGTCAATGGACAAAACAGAGCATTATCATGATGATCTGAAACAATGCGGTTTGAAAAGCACCAGGCACCGGATCGATATATTGGAGATCCTGGACCATAGCGACGAACCTTATACTGCCGATCAAGTTTATCTGGAATTGATCAAACGTGCTGTATCGATCAATCTGTCTACGGTATACCGGACATTAGACACCTTAGCGGTCAATAAACTGCTCAACAAACTCAGCATCAGCAAGGACGGCCGCGCTTTATATGAATACAACCGGCGGATTCATCGTCATTATTTAGTTTGTTTAGGCTGCAAAAGGATTAAAGCAATCGACGGCTGTCCCTTGGAGGCTTATGATAAAACCTTGGAAGAAACGACAAATTATACGATAGCCGGTCATAAATTAGATATTTACGGATATTGTCCGCAATGTAAAGCATTAGGCTTGCCAAAACAAAAACATTAAATGCCGCAACTTTTTATGGCATGGCGCTTGTGATGCTTCTTTAAGGTTACAATTTCTTTACAATATTTTTGCAAAACGATTGAAACAAAATTATTTGGATGCTACAATAAAAGTGCTTCATTGTCTTTTAACAGAATATAATGAATCGGTTTCGATGCTGGGGTGAACCTTGATAATCGAAAACGAAATGGCAGGATGATCTATCATTCCAGAGATGGCTGAACAAGCTGATTTGGAATGGGCATCTGTTAAAGAGCAACCCGGGCGAAAGCCCGCTACGCAAAGCTGTGAGTCTAAGGTGCGGATTTGCACGATGACCGTCCGGCTGCCATGACGCTTCATTCGATTGATCAGGACCCTATCCCTGTTTTCATTTTATATTTATATACTTATATCTGTAAAACGCTTCATGATCACTAACCGAACTGTTTCATCTCTGGAAATCATGGCAGATTCTCAGGCTGTTTCACAACGGCTTTTTTTGATGTTTACGAATGATTTTTTATGATTAAAACATAACAACGGCCGATCGACAAATGCAATCCGCCTATTCGTTTCAGAACCACAATTCCGGGAGGAAAATTCTATGAGTAAGTATCCGAGACGTTACTACAAATGGCTTGCTCTGGTTCTTGCCTGCATACTGGCAATCAGCCGCTTTCCGATTATTTCAGATGTTGTGGCGGTTGAATTGGAACCAGGCGGTGTTTTAGTGGATAAGCACCGGAGTAATTATGAATTGGAGCCCGGCGAATCAACGGATGTTACTTTATCTGTCCAGACGCGGGGGTTTGAGGTCAGACCGCCGAAGGATGTAGTCATCACCATCGATATCTCCAATAGTATGAGAAATAACCATGTTATGGAACCGACCCAAACCGCGGCAAAAACCCTGGCCAATCTGATTCTCAATGATGGCAGCGGATCGCGGGTCGCATTGGTTCGTTACGGCGATTTTGCGTCTGTTTATAATTTTACAACCGGAACCTGGGTGGTTCTTGATTCTGCCGGAACGATCGAAGGACTGTCCGGATCAGATGTCTACTCCTCCAGTTATTCGGCGGTATCAACACGGATTGACAATGTGCAGAATAATCTTAGCAGCGGTTATGTTGTTACAAATACGTTTAACAACTGGGAGTATCAGCAAGATCTAGGTGGCACTACAACAGAAGCCGGCATCTATGTCGCGACGAAAATTGCTCAGAAGGCAACCAACAGCAGTTACTCGGTTTTCATGAGCGACGGTGTGCCGACATCACGTCAGATAGCCCAGAACAAGAATGCCAACGGCTTGTATGGCATCACCCGCGATGGCGACGGCTCAACAACCAGCTCTGATGAAAAAAGCGAAGCGATCGCTATGACGCCTGCCTTGAAAACAGCTACAACATCTTTTTCAGTAGCTGTTACGCTGGGATTATCCGGCACAAATTTAACGAATGCCCGCGATGTAATGGGTGCGGTTGCCGGCGATACCGGTAAATATTACGAAACCAATGATCCCAGCGCCGATATTAACGCCATCTACCAGTCGATCGGCACTACCATCATCAATACGATCGCCAAAAATGCTTATGTTACCGATATTGTACCGGCTTATTTTGATGTCTCCAATTTGCCGACCGGAGTCACTGCGGCGGCAGGACCGGGCGGTACGACGATTTTGACTTGGGCAATTGGCGATTTAATGGCGGGAACAGTTACAAAGTCTTATACACTGACTTTAAAACCAGGCTATTATGGCATTATCGATACCAACGAAAGCGCGGTGCTTTATTACAGCGATCATGCCATGGGCGCTTCCGATCCGAATACACTGGCGGACCGGACATTTCCCATCCCTGAGATAAAAGCGCAGCCGGTAGCCGATAATGATTCTTACACAACACCGAATAATACGGATCCGTATATCATTCCCATATCCATTCTGGACAATGACGAAAACATCCGTATCGATAACGCGCCCTATGATGAGCGTTCAGCGCCGGATCTGACACCGACGGCCGACCGCAATGTCCAAACCTACATTGTGGAGATCATCGATCCGCTGGTTGCCGGCGAAGGCAGCATAACGGCTTTTGATTATACAACCGGTATTTTTACCTATCAGCCCGATCCAACCCGTCCGCCCGACAATGGACTAAATACCTATACGGTTGACTTTACTTACCGGCTGGTAACCATCGACGCGACCGGTGCTTATCAAAGCAATATAGCCACGGTGACAATCACCTGTCCGGTTCCGGTTGTCGGAACACTAAAAATCAATAAAACCTTGACCGACAACAGCGGCAATCCGATATCAACGCCGCGCGATTTTACCTTCCGCCTGACCGGCGGCGACCTGGGTCCGTCCGGCATGGATATCGTCGTGACCACAGGAACGGAAAAAGTCGTGCCCAATCTGGCGTTCGGCACTTATACACTGACGGAAATTGATCCGGATGATCTTTATGATACCGTAATCAGCCCACAGACTTTTACATTAAGCCAAACAAACACACTCGTTACGGTTACGGCATCAAATAAGGAGTTAAATAAAGGCCGCATTACCGTTAACAAAATTGTCCGCGACATAGACGGTGAAATCGTTGCAGATGGCACAACGTTTGATATTCGTATAACCGGCCCGAACGGTTATGATGAAACCAAGTCGTTTACAACGACTTTGCCGGCGGTTTTCGATAACTTGACTTACGGAACTTACAGCCTGACAGAACTTTTTGAAGACGGTTATAGTACGACGCCTTTACCCGATGTTGTTCTTAATATCGACAACCGTCAGGTTGAAGTAACAGTGGAAAACACACTGGATCGGGTAGAGCGGACGGTAACCAAGATTTGGGCCGATTTCAACGATGCCAACCATTTACGGCCGGATGAGATTACTGTGCAGCTTTTGCGTAACGGTTCGCCGTTTGGCGATCCGGTGACCCTGAACGATGGAAACAGTTGGAGTCATACCTTCAGCGATCTGCCGGAGACCGACGCGTTGGGTGTTGACTACATCTATA
>CAYRWC010000149.1:0-7018 GCA_964427795.1 uncultured Oscillospiraceae bacterium
CGTGCGAGGCGAACAGCATTGAGCCCTTAAAAGCCGTCAGTCCGTTGTTGACGGCGGTAATGGACTCCAGATCCAGATGGTTGGTCGGCTCGTCGAGTATCAGGATATTGGCCGAGGAGAGCATCAGGCGGGCGAACATGCAGCGCATTTTTTCGCCGCCGGATAAAACATCGGCCGTTTTCAGGACTTCGTCGCCGGAAAAGAGCATTTTCCCGAGAAAACCGCGGCAGAAACTCTCATTCTGATCCGGCGAATATTGCCGGATCCAATCGACCAGGCTCAGTTTGACCTGGTCGAAAAAGGCGGTGTTGTCTTTGGGGAGATACGCCTGCGAGGTTGTTGTTCCCCAGCGGTAAGAACCTTCGTCGGGTTCGATTTCACCCATTAAAATTTGAAACAGCGTTGTCCGGGCCAGCTCATCCCGTGCCATGACAGCGATCTTATCGCCGCGGTTCATGGTGAAGGTGACTTTATTCAGGACTTTGACACCGTTAATCGTCTTTCCGAGATTATCGACGAAAAGAATGTCTTTGCCGGCTTCCCGTTCGGGCGTGAAGCCGATAAAAGGATAGCGGCGCGAAGAAGGCTGGATATCATCCAGCACGATTTTATCCAGCATCTTTTTTCGCGAAGTCGCCTGACGGGCTTTCGAGGCGTTGGAGCCGAAACGGGCGATAAAGGCCTGCAGTTCACGGATCCGATCCTCCTTTTTCTTATTGCGGTCATTCATCAGGCGCAGCATCAACTGGCTGGATTCGTACCAGAAATCATAATTGCCGACGACCAGATTGGCTTTGCCGAAATCGATATCCAGCATATGCGTGCAGACTTTATTTAAAAAATGCCGGTCATGGGATACAACGATCACGGTATTGGGATAATCGATGAGAAATTCCTCCAGCCAGCGGATCGCTTTGAAATCCAAATGGTTGGTCGGCTCATCCAGCAGAAGAATGTTGGGATTGCCGAACAACGACTGCGCTAAAAGAACCTTGACTTTATCGCTGCTGTTCAGGTCTTTCATCATACTGCCGAATTGCTCTTTATCGATGCCGAGGCCCATCAGCAGCTTTTCGGCGTCTGTTTCCGCGTCCCAGCCGTTCCTCTCGGCAAATTCATGCTCCAGATCGGCAGCCAGAAGTCCGTCGGCCTCGCTGAAATCCTCTTTAGCATATAAGGCCTCTTTTTCCTTCATGATCTCATATAAGCGTTTGTAGCCCATGATGACCGTATCCAGAACCGAGTATTCATCGTAAGCAAAATGATCCTGCTTCAGAGTGGCCAGCCGTTCGCCGGGCGTGATGGTCACAGAACCCGACGTCGGCTCCAGCTCGCCGGACAAAATGCGGATAAACGTGGTTTTTCCGGCGCCGTTGGCGCCTATGACGCCGTAGCAATTGCCGGGGGTAAATTTGGCATTGACATCTTCGAATAGTTTTTTATCACTAAAGCGAAGTCCAAGATTCGTTACTGTGATCATTGGTTTATATCCTCCATCGGTTGACTGCGTTCAAGGTTAAAGACTGAATATCCATGCCGCGCCACAGGATGGAAAGGTTCAGCTAATCGGTAAAGACGCAAAGACTTATTATAAAAGATATTGCCGGAAATTGCACGTGGTAATGAGATAAAAGACTATTGTTGGCGAGTAAAAACTGCTATAATAATCATATTTTGTTGGATCAGGCTCATCAGCCGCCCCGGCGGCGCGGGTTCCATGTCCAAGAGGGAGTCGTTGAAAATGCCGATTACGGAGATATTAGCCCAAAATGCTTGTAAATATGGCCGGGACGTCAGTCTGGTCGAGATCAATCCCGATGCTCAGAAAAGGCCGGATATAACCTGGCGCGAATACGAACTGGTTGAAGCCGGTTCAACGACGCAGTTTCGCCGTGAGATGACCTGGAGCGAATTTGATTGCCAGGCTAATCGATTTGCCAACCTGCTGCTGGAGCGGGGCATCAAAAAGGGCGACAAGGTCGCCATTCTGCTGATGAACTGCCTGGAATGGCTGCCCATCTATTTTGGCATCCTGAAAACCGGCGCCTTAGCCGTACCCCTGAACTACCGCTATACGGCCGATGAAATCAAGTATTGTCTGGAACTGGCGGAAGCGGACGCTTTGGTTTTCGGACCGGAGTTTATCGACCGCATGGAAAGCATTCATCAGAAGATCCATCAGGTCCGTCAGGTGTTTTTTGTCGGAGCCAATTGCCCCGCTTTTGCCGACTCTTATGACAGCCTGGCTCCTGTCTGCGATTCGGCCGCGCCGGCGATCGTCCTGACTGATGACGACGATGCCGCCTTATATTTTTCGTCAGGCACAACCGGTTTCCCGAAGGCTATATTACATACGCACGGCAGCTTGTTGTCGGCCTGTTATACGGAGAACAACCATCATGGCCAAACGCGCGAAGACAATTTCCTCTGCATCCCGCCGCTTTATCACACCGGCGCCAAGATGCACTGGTTCGGCAGTTTCCTGGTAGGCGGCAAAGCTGTTCTTCTGCGCGGTGTCAAGCCCAAGTGGATCCTCCAAACGGTGTCCGAGGAAAAGGTCACCATTGTCTGGCTGCTGGTTCCCTGGGCACAGGACATCCTTGACGCTATCGAGAGCGGCGAGATCAAACTGGAGGATTATCATCTGGAGCAGTGGCGCTTGATGCATATCGGCGCTCAGCCGGTGCCACCCAGCCTGATTCATCGCTGGCAGAAATATTTCCCGCATCATTTGTACGACACCAATTATGGCCTGAGCGAATCGATCGGTCCGGGCTGCGTCCATCTGGGCGTGGAGAATATTCATAAAGTCGGCGCTATCGGCAAAGCCGGTTATCATTGGGAACTGATGATCATCGATGAAAACGGCCGGCAGGTTCCTCAGGGCCAGGTCGGCGAGCTGGCTGTCAAAGGCCCCGGCGTAATGAAGTGCTACTTCAACAATCCGGAAGCGACCGCCGCTGTTCTAAAGGACGGCTGGCTCTATACGGGCGATATGGCGCGCATGGATGAAGACGGCTTTGTTTATTTGGTAGATCGGAAAAAAGACGTCATCATAACCGGCGGCGAAAATCTCTATCCCGTCCAGATCGAGGACTTTCTCCGGGCAAACGACGCCGTCAAGGACGTTGCCGTCATCGGTCTGCCCGATCCCCGCCTGGGTGAAATTGCCGCCGCGATTATCGAACTCAAGCCGGGCCGCCTCTGCACGGAAGAAGACATCATAACCTTTTGCACAGGACTGCCGCGCTATAAGCGGCCGCGCAAGATTATCTTCGACAGAGTCCCGCGCAATCCGACCGGAAAAATCGAGAAGCCGAAGCTGCGCGAAAAATATTGCGGCGGCAGTCTGGTGGCCGCGCAAACCGAGAATTGAACTTATGAAAAAGCCGGCTGTTCGCCGGCTTTTTAAATCTACAGGGTCATATCACGCTTTTGGTAAAAGACGAACGTGGCAGCGGTAAAAAGCGTGATCAGCAAAACCGATCCTAAAACCGGAACCAGCGGCAGAGCAGCGCCGCCGATCAACGCCGCCGTGTCAAAATAGAGGAAGGGCGTCAGCGCCTTGAGTATATTCATGACATCCGACGGATCGGCAATGTTGATCATGATGGAAAGCAAATACACCGCCAGAAGAATCCAGATGCTGCGATGCGCCGCTGCATGATGATCTTTGCCTATGGCGGCCATCGCGGCTCCCAGAGTGGCGAAAATCATCTGTACAAGAAACAAGGCGATCATCAGGCGCCAGAGGCGGCCGGCCAGGTCGTTTCCTTTTTCCAGCCCGTCGAGGGTGATGATCGATGCCGCGCCGATAACCAGATTAAAGAAAAACTGCATGGCAACGACGGCAATCAGTTTTTCCAGGATGATCCGGTAACGGGGGATCGGTTTGACAACCAAAAATTCGGCTGTCTTGTCGCGTTCTTCCTTGATCAGGATGCCTGAACCCAGCGTCACGGCGTAAATGGCCCCCAGGAGCAGCATATAACTGAACATAACGCCATAAAATCCGCTGACGGTCGATAAATCGAACTGCCCGCCGCCGAAAAGAAATTGCATTGCCTTGGGCATCTTCGCGGCAAAGCTGTTCAGATTCATTTCATCGCTGGTCAAGCCTTCAAACTTGCCCATGCCGGCAATAATGAAGAAAACGGCAGACAGGCTCCAGACAATCAGGCCTTTTAAATTAGCTTTTAATTCACGAAAAAGCAGCGGCATACTACTCGCCTCCTATAGGGCTGCAACATCGCGCCGGACATAGACGATGACGCTGATGGCCGCGCAAATCAGGCAGACTCCGAAAGCAGTCAGCAGGGAAGAACCTTGGTAAGCCTGAGTTTCGATGATCTTTAAATTGTCGAAATACTTGAACGGCGTAATATAGCGGATGGCATCCTTGCCGATCAGCGTATCGATCATGGATATAACGAAGAAAAAAGCGGCGACTGAAAGCGAGAGGGAGGCAACGGATTTGATTTTCGTAAAAAAAGTCGCAATCAGAGCGCCGATGCCTAAAAAAGCCAATTGTGCGAAGAACAACGTCAGTGATATAAGCAGCAAGACCGGAAGATTCAAGTCGTCATCCTTGACAGCCAGGCACATCAGGGTAGAAACGATCAGATAAACAAGATTGGTGATCACCAAACAAGTCAGCGCAGCCATGTATTTAGCGGCGATCACGGTTCCGCGGCTCACCGGCTTGGTCAGCAGAAAATCCGACGTTTTCGACCGGTTCTCCCGGGATATGATATCAAGACCCAGATGGACAGCCTGAATGGCACCAAAGAAAAGCACATAGTAAAGGGTCAAGGCATAAAAACCGGCCAGGCTGAAAAAGTTATCCATGTTGATGCCGAAGGCTTCCAGAACGCCCGGCGGAAAACCGGCCATCATACTTTTTACGGTATCGACATTATGAGCATAAACCGGGTAAAGAGACAGAAAAAAGGCACAGGTACCGGCCAGGGTCAGCAACCAGGTAATCATGTTGTTGCGGAGCAGCCGCAGTTCAAAACGGAATATATTCATAACGACCACATCCTCATTGGTAGTAATGCCGGAATAATTCCTCAAGATCCGGCTCGCTGATGCTGACGTTTTTCAGCTGCAGCGCGCACAGCCGCTGCATGATGGCATTAATGTTGCCGTTGTAGAGAAAATTAGCCCGGTGTCCGTTGATTTCGGCGGCGGTAATTCCGTCCAGATCAAAATAATGCTCCGGCAAAGCCGCTTCGGTCTCCAAAGCAATGCGTTTGTAGGTGTTTTCGCGCAGCGTGCTGATGCGTTCGATTTTAATGATCCGGCCTTCCTTGATGATGGCAACCCGATCGCAAAGATTCTGGACTTCGCTGAGAATATGAGAAGAGAACAAAACAGTAGCGCCGTGATCGCGTTCTTGTTTGATCAGATCGAAAAATCGGGCTTGCATGAGCGGATCCAAACCGCCGGTCGGCTCATCCAGAATAATCAGCTTCGGTTCGTGAAGCAGACCCTGAACAATGCCGACTTTTTTCCGGTTGCCGTAAGAGAGTTCGTCGATTTTACGTTTCAAATCTAACTCAAGAAGCTCGCTGAGCTCTTTGATCCGCTCGCTGCAATCCTTGTGATAAAAACTGGCGGAATAACGCAGCAAGTCGCTGACGCGCATATTGTTATAATAAAATACCTCGGAAGGCAAGTAACCGACATTTTGCAGAATGGCTGTCCGATCTTTGAGGATGTCCAGCCCAAAAATTCGGGCGCTTCCCTGAGTCGGGTAGATCAGCGATAGAAGCGTTCGGATCGTCGTCGATTTGCCGGCGCCGTTAGGGCCGATAAACCCGAAGATCTCCTGCTCTTCGACGTTAAAGCTGACGTCGATGATACCTCGCGCCTTGCCGTAGCTTTTTGTCAGATGATTGATCTCGATTACGGGATTGGCCATGATTCGTTCACCTCTCGCCGGTTGATTATCGTCTCATTATAATACCGATGATAACCTTTTTGGTTGTGTTTTTATCATACCATGTTTGATCGGCATGACAAGAAAAACAATAACGGAAATGTCGGCCTATAAACCGCCGCCTTAATGACGGCTTGCAGGAAGCATGCGTGTTTTCGTTACGGCTGCCGAATCATGTTCTCTTGAATCGCACCGGCAATCTATCTATAATACAAGAAAACTCAGATCACAGAGCGTATTGAACAGAACCGAGGTTATAAACTTGAAAATTGCCATTGTCACCGGTGCTTCCTCCGGTATGGGACAGGAATTTGTACGTCAAATTGATAAAAAAGAACATCTCGATGAGATCTGGGCTATCGCCCGCCGGGAAAACCGGCTTGCGGCGCTGAAAGACGCGGCAACGACGAGGATACGCCCGATTCCGCTGGATTTGGTCAAGCCGGACAGCATTGCCAGCCTGGCTGAATTACTGGAAAAGGAAAAGCCGGATGTGCGCATTTTGGTCAATGCGGCCGGCTTTGCCAAGATCGGAACCTATCAGGATCTGACTCTTCAGGAAAACAACGATATGATCGATCTGAACTGCAAGGCCGCGGTTAATGTTACCATGATTGCATTGCCTTATATGAACCGGGGCGCACGCATCCTGGAGCTATGTTCGGCGGCAGCCTTCCAGCCGCTTCCGGGCATCAACGTTTATGCCGCGACGAAAGCTTTTCTGCAGCATTTTTCACGCGCCCTGCGCTGGGAGCTTTTTCCTCGGCACATCAAAGTGACGGCCGTTTGCCCGGATTGGGTAAAAACCGAATTTATCGGCATCGCGAAGGATGTAAAAAACCCTCGGGCCATCAAACACATCCTTTTGGCAGCTAATCCCCGGTCGGTTGTCGCCCGCGCTTTATGGGACAGCTCCATCGGCTTGCCGGTATCGACTTACTCAATCGCTCTCTTGCATCGCATTTTAGCAAAGATTTTACCAAGCGAACTGTTTATCGCTATCTGGAACGCTCTGCGCCGGGTTTGATGAAGAAGCGGGGCCTAGCGGAAAATAAAGACGCGGAAGAACAGTCA
>CAYRWC010000150.1:0-6970 GCA_964427795.1 uncultured Oscillospiraceae bacterium
TGAATAAATTTAAACGCGCAGCACCATACGCGCCGCAACGCTATGCACCGCAAAAAAACACCTGCCGAATTCGGCAGGTGTTTTTTTAGCAATCCTATCGGGAACCGGATCAAATCAATTTGTGCGTTCCGGGCCGGCTCAGACTTCAAGCAGATCGAAATTCTGCTCGACGACCGGAACCGCGGTTATGCTGCGATAACGCATCATACCTGTTCCGGCAGGTATCAGCTTGCCGATAATGACATTTTCTTTCAATCCCAGCAAAGGATCGATCTTGCCCTTTACCGCGGCATCGGTGAGAACGCGTGTTGTTTCCTGGAAAGACGCGGCCGACAAGAAAGAATCCGTCGCCAGCGACGCTTTGGTGATACCCAGCAGAACGCGTTTGCCGTTTGCCGGATTCTGGCCGTTGGTCAGCGCTTTGCTGTTTTCGGCTTCATAATCGAACATGTCGACCATGCTGCCTGTCATCAATTCTGTATCGCCCGGATCATCGATACGGATCTTCCGCATCATTTGACGCGTGATGATTTCAATGTGCTTGTCATTGATTTCAACACCGTTGTTCTTATAAACTTTCAGAACCTCTTTAATGATGTACTGCTGAACACCGCGAACGCCTTTGATGCGCATGATGTCATGCGGATTAACCGAACCGTCGGTCAGCAGATCACCCGCTTCAATCGTATCGCCGCTGTTGACCAGGAGAGGCGCGCTGAGTGAGATCGTATTAGTAACGGTTTCGCCGTCGGCCGCGGTCACCGTGATATCGCGCTTGCGCTTGCCGGTTTCCTCGACGCGGACAACGCCGGCCAATTCGGAGATGATGGCTTGGCCTTTCGGCTTTCTGGCTTCGAACAATTCTTCAACACGCGGCAAACCTTGTGTGATATCGTCGCCGGAAGCAATACCGCCGGTATGGAAAGTACGCATGGTCAGCTGGGTGCCCGGCTCGCCGATGGACTGGGCGGCCATAATGCCGACTGCCTCACCGCTGACCGCCGGTTCGCCAGACGCCAGGTTCAGGCCGTAGCATTTGGCGCAGACGCCATGGGGAGCGCGGCAGGAGAGAACCGAACGAATCGGGACTTGCAGGATGCCGGCCTGAACGATCTGATCGGCCGCTTTGCTGCTGATCAATTCATTGCCGGGTACCAGAATCTCGCCGGTTTCGGGATGAACGATATCCAGCGCCGCATAACGTCCGGTAATACGATCGGCAAGCGATTTTACCACGCGGCGGGCTTTTCCGGATCCGCCGACGACAACTTCGCTGACTTCCACATAATCCTTAGTACCGCAATCCATCTCGCGGACGATAACATCCTGGGCGACATCAACCAGCCGGCGGGTCAGATAACCGGAGTCGGCGGTCTTCAATGCGGTGTCGGACAAGGCTTTGCGGGCGCCATGGCTGGAAATGAAGAATTCCAGAACATTCATGCCTTCACGCAGGTTGGACTTGATCGGAATCTCGATGGTTTTACCGGATGTGTCGCTCATGTTGCCGCGCATGCCGGCCAGCTGCTTAATCTGGTTGATATTGCCGCGGGCGCCGGATTGCGACATCATATAAACAGGATTGTATTTACCCAAATTAGCTTTCAGGGCTTCCGTAATATCATCGGTCGTTTTGCGCCAGATTTCGACGACGGCGCGATAACGGCCCTCGTCGTTTTGCAGACCGCGCTGATGCTGATGATTGACAAAATCGACGCGAGCTTCCGCTTCGGCTATAAAGCGTTTTTTGACATCCGGAACAATCATGTCGAAAATTCCGATGGAAATGCCGCCTTTGGTTGAATAACGGTAACCCATGGATTTAATTTTATCCAGCAGCGCCGCTGTTTCGGAAATGCCGTAGGTCCGGATGCAGCGTTCGATAATCTGGCCTTGTTCCTTTTTGCCGACCAGGAAATCGCATTCCAGCTTAAGCCGGTTTTCCGGTTTGCTGCGGTCGACGAAACCGAGGTTCTGCGGAATGATTTCATTGAACAGGAACCGGCCCAAAGTGCTTTCGATCAGTTCGCTGTATACTTTACCCTGAATGGTTTTCGTAATGCGGATTTTAATTTTGGCGCGCAGGCCCAATTCATGCTCATCATAAGCCATAACCGCTTCATCGATTGAGGTGAACACTTTGCCTTCACCCAATTCGCCGGGTTTGTCGATGGTCAGGTAATAAATACCCAAAACCATGTCCTGTGTCGGCACGGTTACCGGTTTGCCGTCCTGCGGTTTGAGCAGGTTGTTGGCCGAGAGCATCAGGAAACGAGCTTCAGCCTGGGCCTCTGCCGACAACGGCACATGGACGGCCATCTGGTCGCCGTCGAAGTCGGCGTTGTAAGCGGTGCAGACCAGCGGATGCAGCTTGATGGCACGGCCTTCGACCAGGACCGGCTCAAAGGCCTGAATGCCCAGACGATGCAGCGTCGGTGCACGATTCAGCAATACCGGGTGATCTTTGATGACTTCTTCCAACGTATCCCAAACCAGGTCATTGGCCCGATCGACCAGACGGCGTGCCGTTTTGATATTATGGGCATGGCCGGCGGCAACAATTTTCTTCATGACAAACGGCTTGAACAGCTCCAGAGCCATTTCCTTCGGCAAACCGCATTGATGCAGCTTGAGCTCCGGACCGACGACGATAACCGAACGGCCGGAATAGTCGACGCGTTTGCCTAAAAGATTCTGGCGGAAACGGCCTTGCTTGCCCTTCAGCATGTCGGAAAGGGACTTCAAGGCACGGTTGCCGGCGCCGGTGACCGGACGGCCGCGGCGGCCGTTGTCGATCAGAGCGTCGACCGCTTCCTGCAGCATCCGTTTTTCGTTGCGGACAATTATTTCCGGTGCGCCCAGCTGCAGCAGCTTGTTCAGGCGGTTGTTGCGGTTGATGACGCGGCGATAAAGATCGTTCAGGTCGGAGGTCGCAAAACGGCCGCCGTCCAGCTGAACCATTGGCCGCAATTCCGGCGGCAAAACAGGCAGGACGTCCAGAATCATCCATTCCGGACGGTTGCCGGATTTCTTAAAGGCTTCGACAACTTCAAGGCGTTTGATAATCCGCACTTTTTTCTGACCGCTGGCCGTACGGAAATCTTCCCGCAGCTCGGCCGCCATCTCGTCGATATTGATGCTGGTCAACAACTCTTTGATCGCTTCGGCGCCCATCTTGGCTCTGAAAGCATTCTTGCCGAATTCTTCAATCGCTTCGCGGTATTCTTTTTCATTGATGACCTGACGCGGCGAAAAGCGGGACACACCCGGATCGATGACAACGTAAGCAGCAAAATAAAGGACTTTCTCCAGGTTACGCGGCGACATGTCCAGAATCAGGCCCATGCGGCTTGGAATGCCGCGGAAATACCAAATATGGGATACCGGCGCCGCCAGTTTGATATGGCCGAGCCGTTCGCGGCGAACTTTTGATTTCGTCACTTCGACGCCGCAGCGGTCGCAAACAATTCCCTTATAACGGATCTTTTTGTATTTACCGCAGTGACATTCCCAGTCTTTGGTCGGTCCGAATATTTTTTCACAGAACAGGCCGTCCCGTTCCGGTTTCAAGGTTCGGTAATTTATTGTTTCCGGCTTTTTCACTTCACCGCGAGACCATTCGAGGATCTTTTCCGGTGATGCCAAGCCGATGCCGATGGCTTCGAAATTGTTCATTTCAAACATTGCGCGCCGTCTCCTTCCGCACGTTACAAATTACGATCAACACCGCCGGATCATTTCCGGGCGGTTCAAATTTACAGCAAATCGTCGGTTTCTTCCGGTGTCTCCAAGACTTCCGGCAGAGTCAGATCGGCGAAATCTTCAAACGATTCATTCATATCCAGGTCGGCTGCAACACTGCCGTCTTCTTCCAGATTTCCTTCGGAGAATCCTGAAGCGGCAAAGTTCTCATCACCGCCGGTATGGCCCATCAGTTCGTCCAGTTTGCTGCGGTCGATTTCGGGAACGTCATTTTCCTCCTCTACCGACTCCTTGATATCGAGTAATTCGTTTTCATTGGAGAATATCCGCACATCCAGAGCCAGACTTTGCAGTTCCTTAACCAAAACTTTGAAAGACTCCGGCACGCCGGCTTCAGGTACGCTTTCACCCTTGACGATCGCTTCGTAAGTTTTGGTTCGGCCCGTTATATCATCCGATTTGACGGTCAGAATTTCCTGCAGCGTATAGCTGGCGCCATATGCTTCCAAAGCCCAGACTTCCATTTCGCCGAATCTCTGGCCGCCGAATTGAGCTTTGCCGCCGAGCGGCTGCTGGGTAACCAGGGAATAAGGGCCGATGGAGCGGGCATGGATCTTGTCGTCAACCAGATGCAGAAGTTTCAGGTAATACATGATGCCGACAGTAATCTTGCTCTCGAAAGGATTGCCGGTACGGCCGTCGTATAGGACCGTCTTACCGTCTTCATCAATACCGGCTTCGGCAAACGCCTCGATAACATCTTGTTCGGTCGCGCCGTCAAAAACCGGCGTCGCCACCTTCCAGCCGAGCATCTGGGCCGCGCGGCCGAGATGGACTTCCAGCAGCTGGCCGATATTCATACGGGAAGGAACGCCCAACGGATTAAGAACAATGTCCAGCGGCGTGCCGTCCGGCAGGAAAGGCATGTCTTCTTCCGGCAGGATGCGGGAAATAACACCCTTATTGCCATGGCGGCCGGCCATTTTATCGCCGACGGAAATCTTGCGTTTCTGGGCGATATAGACCCGTACCAGTTTGTTGACGCCATGTTTCAGGTCGTCGTCGTTTTCGCGGGTGAAAACCTTGACATCAACGACAATACCGGATTCGCCGTGCGGGATGCGCACCGACGTATCGCGGACTTCCCTGATTTTTTCACCGAAGATGGCCCGATACAAGCGTTCCTCGGCTGTCAGCTCCGTTTCGCCCTTGGGCGTTACTTTGCCGACGATAATATCGCCGGCGTGGACTTCGGCGCCGATGCGGATAATGCCGTTCTCGTCAAGATCCTTCAAGGCGTCGTCGCCGACATTGGGAATTTCACGCGTGATTTCCTCAGGACCCAATTTAGTATCGCGGGCCTCGCATTCGTATTCCTCAATATGAATCGACGTATAAACATCGTCGCGGACCAGCCGTTCGTTAATCAGAACGGCGTCTTCGTAATTGTAGCCTTCCCAGGTCATAAAGCCGATCAGAACGTTGCGGCCGAGCGCAAGTTCGCCGTTATCGGTGGAAGGGCCGTCGGCTATAATGTCGCCGCGTTTGACGACATCGCCTTTCCGCACCAGGGGACGCTGGTTGATGCATGTGCCCTGGTTCGAACGTTGATACTTGATCAGATTGTAGCTGTCGAAGCTCATGGCTCCGGCTTTGATAACGATCTTGTTGGCGCTGACATATTCGATCACGCCGTCGTTGCGGGCGACGGTGCAAACGCCGGAATCCTTGGCGGCGCGATATTCCATGCCGGTGCCGATAATCGGCGACTCGGTCTTGATCAGCGGAACAGCCTGACGTTGCATGTTGGAACCCATCAAGGCGCGGTTGGCGTCGTCGTTGCCCAGGAAAGGTATCAGCGCGGTGGCTACGGAAACCAGCTGTTTGGGTGAGACATCCATCAGATCGACTTTTGACGGATCGACTTCCAGGAATTTATCCAGATAGCGGCAGACGATCTTTTTGTCGATAAAACGGCCTTCCTCATCCAGCGGTTCGTTGGCCTGAGCAATATTATAATAATCTTCTTCATCGGCCGTCATATAACGGACTTCGCGGGTAACCAGCCCGGCTTGCTTGTCATAGACCCGGTAAGGCGTTTCGATAAAGCCGTACCGATTGACGCGGGCATAGGTCGCCAGCGAGTTGATCAAACCGATGTTCGGACCTTCAGGCGTTTCGATCGGGCACATGCGGCCGTAATGGGATGAATGAACGTCGCGGACTTCGAAATTGGCGCGTTCACGCGACAATCCGCCGGGGCCCAATGCCGACAAACGGCGCTTGTGCGTCAGTTCCGCCAAAGGATTCGGCTGATCCATGAACTGCGACAGTTGGCTGGAGCCGAAAAACTCCTTGACAGCGGCGCTGACCGGCCGCGTGTTGACGATCATCTGCGGCGTGGCGGCGGCCATGTCGGTTAATGTGCCCATACGTTCGCGTACGACGCGCTCCATACGGGAAAAGCCGACCCGGATCTGGTTTTGCAGCAGTTCGCCGACCGAACGGATCCGGCGGTTACCCAAATGATCGATATCGTCTTTTTCGCCGATACCATACTCCAGGCCGATAATATAGCTGACTGAAGCAACGATATCTTCGACGGTCAAATGTTTGGGCATCAGGTTTGACACCTGGCTCATTAAAAGATTTTTCAGTTCGGCTATCGGATTTTCCTGAGCTTTGGCCTCAAAGATCAAGCCGCGCAGAACGCCGGTGCGAACTTTTTCCGTCAGACCCAGAGCGACCGTATCCAAGTCTCCCAGTTCTTCCGGGGTAAAGAAACGGCTGATATAATCCTGGGCATCCACACGGTTGTTGCCGATAACTTTCAACTGGTTTTCCAGCTGATTGACCGTATCGCCAACCACCTGCATCGGATAAACCGTCACTTCGTTGACGCCGGCAGCCTGGATGCTTTGGGCGATTGAGGCGGTTATGATTTCTCCGGCGGCAACCAGGAGTTCGCCTTGTTCGTCGACAATATTGCCGGCGGCTTTGTGGCCGATCAGACGGGTAGCCAGCGCCAGCTTCTTGTTGATCTTGTAAATGCCGACCCGCGCCAAGTCATATCGTTTCGGGTCGAAGAACATATTGTTTAAAAGAGTTTCGGCGCCTTCGACCGATACGGGTTCGCCGGGGCGCAGTTTTTTGTAAAGCTCCTGCAAGCCTTCTTCACGGTTGCGGCAGCCGTCCTTCAGCATGGTCTGCATCAGGCTGTTTTCTTCGCCGAACGTTTCGATGATCTGCTCGTTGGTGCCGAAGCCCA
>CAYRWC010000151.1:0-6935 GCA_964427795.1 uncultured Oscillospiraceae bacterium
GCGAAAGCCTCGGGGATGGCACCGGGGGCGGCATCCTCCGCGGCGCGGATTTCGGCTTCCGTGATCTGTTCACAGCGGCAGATGATCCTTCCGTAAAGGGGATTTTCAGCAATAGCGGCCGCGCGTTCCTCATGGCTCATATGGCGGAAACGCTTCGCCGGCCGATAAGGCGGCTGGAATATTTTTTTCGTTTTCGCATGCAGCTGTTCAACAACCATTCCGGTCAATTCGGCCGCAATAGCCGGAGCTGCCGTCAAGCCCGGCGATTCGACGCCGGCGGCGTTATACAAGCCGGGCACATCGGGCGATTCGCCAAGGATAAAGTCGTTGCGGTCGCAATGAGCGCGCAGGCCGGAAAACGCGGTGATAAAGCTGCGGTTCGGTATGGCAGCCCAGCTGAGAGAAGCCACCCGCAGCACTTCGTCCAACTTAACCGCCGTGGTGCGGACATCTTCCTTATCTTCGATATCTTCCGCTGTCGGCCCCAGGATTATCGTGCCGTCCACAGTGGGCGAAACCAGGATGCCCTTGCCCATCGGCGTCGGCAGCTGGAAAATAGTCGCCTGAAAAGCATCGCTGTAAGTTTTGTCGATCATCCAGTACTCGCCGCGGCGCGGCGTGATATGGAATGTGTCTTCGCTGAGTTGATTATTAATCGTATCGGCGTAAACACCGGCGGCATTGATCAATATGCGGCTGGTAAAAGTCCCGCAATCGGTTGCGATAGTAAAACCCGCCGCCGTCCGTCCGACTTTGCCGACCCGGCAATTCAGCCGGATATCGACGCCGTTCAGCAAAGCATGGGCGGCCAGGGCGATTGTCAGTTCATAAGGGCAGCAGATGCCGCCCGTTTCAGCCAGCAGTGCGCCGCAAGCCTGTGGGCCGATATTCGGTTCGCGCGTACGTAAAGCGGCTTCATCCAGTATGCTGAGACCGGCGACACCGTTTTGCCGGCCCCGTTCCATCAGATTCTCCAGACCCGGCCTGTCTTCCGGGTTGAACGCGACAACTAAGGAAGTATTCCGTTTAAAAGGCACGTCCAGTTCGGCGCACATGCCGGCATACATGGCGTTGCCGGCCACGTTGGTTCTTGCTTTGGCGCTGCCGGGTTTGGCGTCATATCCGGCATGGATAATCGCGCTGTTGGCTTTGGTTGTTCCCTCGGCAACATCGGCGTTTCGTTCCAGAAGAACGACCGATATATCATAGCGGGACAGTTCTCTGGCGACAGAACAGCCAATAACGCCGCCGCCTATGATGCATACATCAAACATCCAAATTTGTCCTCCAATCAAGACAAAAAAAATTCGGCCGAAAAAAGAATCCGGTAATACGTCTGTTCACGTATTCCGGGCTCTCTTTTCTCAGCCGAATCGTATCCAGTTAAACAGCAGCTCTATTGTAGCCGATGAACGGCCGCCTGTCAAAGACCTTTCATAGCCGGATATAAGCCGACATAGCGCCGGTAAAGCTCGTCATAAACCTCACGCCGCGATTCGACGGGCATCGTTTCGCTTTCCGGACGCACGAGCGCAACCGCTTCGGCCAAATCCTGCCAGATGCCGGCCGTCACGCCCGCGACCAACGCCGCGCCGTATGATCCGCCTTCCGAACTGCCATAGACCGTCTTCACCGGCAGCTGAAAACAATCGGCGAAGATCTGCCGCCACAAAGGGCTGGCCGCGCCGCCGCCGGCCAGGACCAGCTCGCCGCCGGCCATTGTCTCTTTACGCGACCCGGCGATCAACTCGTAGACTTGCCGCAAAGAACAGGCAACGCCTTCTAAAACAGCCCGGGCAAAATGACCTTTTTCATGAAGCACCGTTAAACCGATAAAAGCGCCGCGGGCATTGGCATCATGGATCGGGCAGCGCTCACCGGTCAAATAAGGCAGAAAGATGAGTCCGTCCGCTCCGGGCGGAACCGACTCGGCCGCTTGATCCAGCAGCCGGAAGGCCGATTGGCCGGTTTTTTTCCCTTCAGCCTGTTCATACTGGCCTAAAGCCTGGCGAAACCAATGATAGGAACCGGCCGCCGCTAAAGTAACACCCATGGCCGTATACGAACCGGGCATATTGCCGCGGAAAATCTGGAGCTTGCCCTGCGGATTGGGCATAAATTCGGGCAAACCCATGGCCACCACGCCGGATGTTCCTAAAGTGACGCCGATCCGTCCCGGTTTGATCAAACCGAGACCGGTCGTCGAGATAACCGCGTCGCCGCCGCCGCCGCTGACCGGCGTTCCGGCGGGCAGGCCGGTCAGCCGGGCTGCCTCTTCGGAAATAGTGCCGGCGACAGCCGTCGATTCGGCAACCGGCGGAAAGAGATCAGGATCCATATCGGCTTTATACATCAATTCCCGGCACCATTCGCCGCGGCGTACATCGTAAAGGCCGGTGCCGGAGGCATCGGAAACCTCGGTCATGATGCTTCCGGTCAGCCGGAAGCGGATATAATCCTTCGGATTGAGGATATAACGGACCCGTTCGTAAAGCTGCGGCTCCATTTGCTGCATCCAGCGGATTTTACCGCCTGTATAGCCGGTCAGCATCTTGTTGTTCGTCAATAACAGCAGCGCGTCCTCACCGCCGGCCAGAGCAGTCAGCTCGCGGCATTGTTCTTCTGTCCGCTGATCGTTCCATAAAATAGCCCGGCGTATCGTCTGCCGATTCTTGTCCAGTGTCACCAGGCCGTGCATTTGGCCGGATAGCCCGACCGCGGCGACCGGCCTGCCGCCGCAGGATGACAAAACGCGCGGCAGAGCGCGCATAACGCCGGTCCACCAATCTTCCGGATCCTGTTCCGTCCAGCCGGCCCGCGGTGTATATAACGGATAGGACTCAACCGCCGAAGCCAGTATGGAGCCGTCAGTCGCCATAGCCAGAACTTTTACCCCTGATGTCCCGACATCGATGCCAATAAAACAACATTCACGCATAATCTACCTCTTTCATAATCCGGCAGCTTGAAGACCTGTCTTCAGTGGCGTTCATATCTTCAGCATAAAAGGGATAATGATTAAAGTCAACCAATTCGTTGTGCTGTAATGATAGTAATTGTGCTATACTGATATCCATTATGACCCAATGCTGTTATTGTGATCAGCAAACCTGATCGTCTGGGGATGTTAAATGATGAGCTTTCTTAACATAGCTCAATTAATTGATATTAATGTTGTTACAATTATTATTTTATTCTTAATTTATTGGGCAATACGCAGCAATTATCATGAACGCGGCATGGTTGCGACACGATTGTTTATACTGCTGATCTTGTTGAATATCTTGCTGACGATTCTGGATATGCTCGGTTGGATCTGGAACGGTTTGCCGGGAACGGCGGCCTGGTACGCCAATTTTATTGCCAACTCGCTTTTATACATCTGCGCGCCGCTGCCGGCAGCCGCCTGGTATCTATACGCGCATTATCAGGTCTTCCACAGTCTGCGCCGGATCAGGCGTCCGATCTTTTTCCTTGCCGCGGTCATTCTGATCAATCTGGTTTTAACCGTCCTGTCCGTGAAGACCGGTTGGTATTTCAGCGTTGATGCCGCTAATATCTACCACCGCGGCCCTTTGTTTTTCCTGCACGTCTTTTTGGTGTTTTTCATCCTGGCAGCAACCTGCCTCATGACGCTTATCAACCGAAAACTGCTGGAAAACCGTTATTTTTACGCCATGCTCCTGTTTATTTTGCCGCCGGTTGCCGGTTCGATTTTACAGATCCTTTTTTACGGATTATTTTTAAACTGGCCGTCGATGATGATCTCCGTTTTGATTGTTTATCTGCAGATCCAGGATCGCGGCTTGAATACGGACTATTTAACCGGGACTTACAATCGGAGGCACTTCGAAAAAATCATCAGCACGCGTATTCACAGGCCGTCCGCCAATCAGGGATTTGCCGTTATTATCGGCGATTTGGACGGATTTAAGCAGATCAACGACCAATATGGCCATGATGTCGGCGACGAAGCCCTGTTGAGCGCCGTCCGTCTGATTCGCCAATGCCTGCGTCATGATGATTTGATTGCCCGTTTCGGCGGCGATGAATTTTACATCATGCTCAATCTTTCCGAAGAAGTTGGCCTCAAAAGTGTCGTCCATCGAATCAATCATGAGTTTGCCCAATTCAGCAGCAGTAATCTGCAGCCTTATGTTTTATCGATCAGCATGGGCGCCGCGCTCTACGATCGGTCGTCAAAAATGAACGCCGAGCAGTTTCTGAAATATGTCGACCAATTAATGTATCAGGAAAAAAGCCGCCGGCAGGTACACCCGCGCAGCGGCTATTTTCATTCGGTTTCTGATTCGATATCTTGACAAACGCCGTCAGACAGGAGCGGCATGCACCGGATTGGTTAAAACGCCGATTCCCTCGATGCTGATTTCGACCGTATCGCCTGGCAGCATGGGACCGACTCCCGACGGTGTGCCCGTTGTGACAATATCGCCGGGCAGCAGGGTCATGCAGGCTGTGATAAACTCAATCAACTCACCGACCGGCCAGATCAGGCGACTGGTTGAAGATTCCTGCATAATCCGGCCGTTCAGCCGCGTCCGGATGGTCAGGCAGCCGGGATCGACCTCGTCGGTTACCAGAGGGCCGACCGGCGCGAAACCGTCGAAGCCCTTAGCCCGCGTCCATTGTCCATCCTGTTTTTGTATATCCCGGGCAGTCACATCGTTAAAACAAGTATAACCCAGGATATACGCCGGCGCGTCGGCCGCTTTGATTTGCCTGGCCGGACGGCTGATAACCAAAGCCATCTCACATTCATAATCGACCTGACCGGACAGACCGGCAGGCGGAAGCACAATCGGGCTACCCGGATCATTCACGGAAGTCGGCGGTTTCAAGAAGATAATCGGGGTTTTCGGCATCTGGCTGTCAAATTCCTGAATATGATCACGATAATTCTTGCCGACCGCCACGATTTTTCCGGGTTCACAAGGAGCCAGCAAGCGAACCGCTTTCAAAGGTATGGGCTGCCCTTGCGGAACACCCTGCCGATATGGCGCCGCGGTTAAAGGCTGGATCAGATCGTCATTAAGCAGCAGTCCCCATAATGTCAAGTTCCCATGAGCATAACGAACATAACGCATGCCTTAATCCTCCTGTCGAATCATCGACCATAGCCCGAACCGGCCTTATTTACTTCAGTCGGCCGAGAAGAGCCTCTGTTTGCCGGCCGAGTTCATCATACCGGCCTTCCTGAATTAACTGGGGATTCAGCAGCGAGCTGCCCATCCCGATGCCGATACAGCCTGCCCGAATCCAGTCAGCGGCATTATCTGCCGTCACGCCTCCGACAGCGACCAGATTCAAGTCATCGAGCGGAGCCAGGATATCCTTGATGTAGCCGGCACCCATGCGGCCGGCCGGGAAAATCTTCAGAGTCGACGCGCCGGCCCGCATTGCGGCCATCATTTCCGTCGGTGTCAGTACGCCGCAGACAACCGGGCAGGAACGCTTCTGAGCCAGAGAAAGTACATCGGGATCCAGATTGGGTGTTACCAGGAACCGCGCGCCGGCATCCATCGCTTCTTCTGCCCGCTCCGGAGTCGACACGGTGCCGGCGCCGATCAGCATCCGGCTGCCGATACAGTCTTGGGCCAGCTTGATTTGCCCGGCAGCATCCCTGGTATTCATGGTGATCTCAATCAGTCGGACGCCGGCATCCGCCAGCATCTGGAAAACCGGAACCACCTGTTCATCCGGCAAACGACGCATAATTGCAATCAAGCGGTATTGCCTGATCAGATCGTTGATGGATCGGGTTAAATCAACTTCATTCATTATTTTACCACTCCGCAACACTGCCGTCAGCATAACGCCAAACAGGATTTTTCCAGTTATGGCCAACCAGGGCGCGCTGCCGGACTTTTTCCTCATTGACCGTAATGCCCAGGCCGGGTTTAACCGGTAAAGCGACATAGCCGTTTTCATAGCTGAAATCGGCAGGATCGGCCAAATAATCCGGTAAATCGTTGCCCACATTATAATGGATGCCGAGGCTCTGTTCCTGGATAACCGCGTTCGGCGTACAGGCGTCCAAATTCAGGCAGGCCGCCAGAGCGATCGGGCCCAAAGGACAGTGCGGCGCCACCGATACATCGTAAGCTTCAGCCATGGCCGCTATTTTCCGGCATTCCAGAATGCCGCCGGCATGTGATAGGTCGGGCTGAATGATATCGACATAACCGTCCTGCAGTAGTTTCTTGAAATCCCAACGCGTGAACAGGCGCTCGCCGGTGGCGATCGGTATCGAAGAATGACAGGCGATCTCGCGCAGAGCTTCCAGGTTTTCCGAAAGGACAGGCTCCTCAATAAATAAAGGATGGAGCGGCTCCAATTCATGAGCAAGGACCTTGGCCATTGATTTATGTACCCGACCGTGAAAATCGATGCCGATGCCCAAACCCGGTCCGCCTGCTTCCCGGACGGCGGCTACCCGTTCCAGCACAGCTGTGACTTTATCAAAACTGTCCAGGTAGTTCATTTCTTCCGTCGCATTCATCTTTACCGCTGTAAATCCGTTTGCCATCTGCTTTTTCGTTTCAGCCATCACATCAGCCGGCCGGTCGCCGCCTATCCAGTTGTAAACCGGCATTTTATCCCGGCAGCGGCCGCCAAGCAGTTCATAAACCGGCGCCTGATAATACTGGCCTTTGATATCCCATAAAGCCTGTTCAATACCCGATAAAGCGCTGGTCAGAATCGGACCGCCGCGATAAAAGCCGCCGCGGTAAAGGGTCTGCCAGATATCTTCGATCCGCATCGGATCCTTTTGATCCAGATAGGGCCAAAGCTCTTCCACACAGGCGGCAACCGTATCGGCCCGCCCCTCGACAACCGGCTCGCCCCAGCCGACCAGCCCCTCGTCGGTTTCCATACGTAAAAACAACCAGCGGGGCGGTACTTTAAACAATTCA
>CAYRWC010000152.1:0-6901 GCA_964427795.1 uncultured Oscillospiraceae bacterium
CATGGCAATGTGGAGCATCTTCTTGCATCAGGATCGGAATGTCCAGCCGCGTGTTATTGATAATATAATGCTGGAGCATGTTCAGCACATCCGCCCGATCTTCCTTGGGAACACCATTATAGTAATCGACACCGGTCACCGGATCGGCGCGGAAAAGACCGTATATGGACCCGATACCGTCGCCAAATTCGACCTCTTGAATAAACACCTCGGTAATTTCATAGCCTCCCGGATTTTTTCTCATAGGCTTTCCAGCCACGCATTTTCTGGTTGAGCTGCCCGATTTTCTCTTTAAGCGTCATGCGTGAGAGCAAATCATCCACACGGTCTTCGAAGGACAGGGATTGATCTTTATATTTTTCCATTTGTATCTCCCTTTGATTATCGGGCAGCGTCACAAGCGACGATCACTAGCCGATCAGCCTTTGCACAAGGATCTCCTCGAACGCCGCCAGATCTTTCCATGATGTCGCGCAGCGTATCCGCTTGGCCTGAGGATCGATACGGGTACAGCCGTCATCCGTAACCGTTATCCCCAAGTATTCAATTGTGGCAAGTTCTTCGGAAAAAGCCAGATAAACCGCCGCCGTATCGCATAAAAGTGTACTTTGCTCGAAATAAATGCCCGGATAGATATCTGTCCGCGTCTCTTCTGTATTTTTTCTCGCGTCCAGCCAAAGCTGGTAATTCTCCATTAAAGCCCGAGCCAGCGGTTTCCTGCTCTGCAATACCCGTTGGTATAAAGCATCCTTAAGAATCAACATGCCGCAGGTATCAAGAGGCGTGATCGTTATCTCCCAGTCGGCGGTAAAAACTTTACGGCAAAAATCCGGATGCACGGCCACATTGTATTCGGCGTTGGGCGTATCCGATCCAAAATAACCTTTGCGGACACTGCCGTACATGCCTACTATCCTGGCTTTTTTTGCGATCTCCGGCTGCCTTTGCAGCGCCGCCGCCAAATTTCCGGGCGGACCTATCGCAATGATTGTCATCTCTTTCGCCGACCGCATGATGCAATCGATCATGGTGTCGACGCCGTCTTCATATACGGTGCCGGCATATCGGTCCATATCGAAACCGTCGATCCAGGCGCCCTGAAAGCCGGTTTCTTCCGATGTGGAAATTCCTATGCCGATCGGTATGTCCGTACGGCCGGCAATTTCTAACATTCGGGCGGCAATTTTCGCTCTGTAAAGTGTATTGCCCTCTTCAGTAAGAATTAATTTTACATCAAATTCCGGTGAATTCAGCAGCATCACCAAAGCCCAGGTATCATCAATGTCCCCGCCGATGTCCGTATCGAGAATGATGGGAATTTTCCCCGATGCACCTGCCATTTATACTCCTCCTGTATGCCGCTTGAAAAATACCGGTTCGACGCTTCTGGCGGCGTATTAAGCAATGATTATCGTGATGGAGGTATCCGTCGGACGGCTGAGGTGATAGGAAACGTCCGAGGTCTTTCATTCGGATACGTTTTACGCTAATTTTTCGTAACATTTCGATAAGTTTCGAAACTAATTATACTTTTTTGTGATTTATCTGTCAATTGATCAAATCAATTTTCGTAATTTTTCGGCTTGATCATCATAGACCGATTTGTGGCGCCGTTCAACATAAACTCACGATTCAACGGCAGTCGGCCACGCTTCTTTTAACGTATCTGTGCTAAAAATTCTTTGATATTCTCCAGAAAATGCATTGTCATTGCATTAGGTGGTGAAAATATGATAAAACCACAGCGATGTTAATCAATTGGAAGGCAGATTTTTTCTGTGACATAACGAACGGACTAAAAGCATGAATTTTATTTTACTGCTTCAAATGCCTCATCCAGAGCTGCTATGAGGTCGCTCGCCTTTTCAATGCCGATCGACAGGCGAATCGTATTCGGCTTGATGCCCTGGTCGAGCAGCTCATCATCAGTCAGCTGCGAATGTGTGGTGCTGGCCGGATGAATAACCAGCGATTTTACATCGGCGACATTAGCCAGCAGCGAAAATATTGCCAGATTGTCGATAAATTTCCGCGCTGTTTTATCGTCGCCCTTGATTTCAAAGGTAAAGATCGAACCGCCGCCATTGGGGAAATATTTTTGATACAACGGGTGGCTGGGCTCGCTTTCAAGCGATGGATGGTGAACAGCTTCGACCTGTGGATGACGGTTCAGATAACCGACGACGGCCAAAGCATTTTCGACATGGCGCTCAACGCGCAGCGATAGTGTTTCCAGTCCCTGCAGGAATAGAAACGCGTGAAAAGGAGAAAGTGTAGACCCGGTATCGCGAAGCAGGATGGCGCGAATATAGGTGACAAAAGCCGCCGCTCCGGCTGCGTCGGCAAAGGATATGCCGTGATAACTGGGGTTCGCCGCCGAAATCCACGGGTACTTGCCGCTGCTTTTCCAATCGAATCGGCCACCGTCGACAATCACGCCGCCGATAGCCGTCCCATGGCCGCCGATGAACTTCGTTGCCGAATGAATGACAATATCCGCGCCGTATTCGATCGGTCTGACCAGATAAGGCGTGGCAAAAGTGGAGTCGACGACAAGCGGGATCTTGTGCCGGTGCGCGATGGCGGCGACTTTTTCGATATCGATAATATTGGCATTCGGATTGCCAAGCGTTTCAATAAAAACAGCTTTCGTGTTTTCCCGGATTGCCGCTTCAAATGAACCCTCAATATCGGGATCAACGAAGGTAGAAGTGATGCCCGAAGAAAGAGGAAGCGTATGCGCGAGCAGATTATAGGTGCCACCGTAGAGAGTCTTGGCGGCAACGATATGTTCGCCGCTGCGCGCCAGCGCCGTGATCGCATAGTTGATTGCCGCGGCTCCCGAAGCTACCGCCAGCGCCGCAACGCCGCCTTCAAGCGCGGCGATCCTCTCTTCGAAAACACCTTGTGTCGGGTTTGTCAGTCTGCCGTATATGTTTCCGGCATCCCGAAGGCCGAAGCGGTCGGCCGCGTGCTGCGCATTGTGAAAAACATAGGAAGTCGTCGCGTAGATCGGAACCGCTCTCGCGTCTGTCGCGGGATCGGCCTGCTCCTGTCCGATATGGATCTGCTTTGTTTCAAAACTCCAGTTTTTTGAATCTTTAATACTCGACATATAATTTCTCCTCCTGCATTGGTTTTTATACGGCTTGCTTTTCTGTTTAAAATATAAGCCGGTAGCCGGCAGCCGTCCAATACCGGAAAAGAATATGGCGTTATCAATGAAATCTATAAGCTGCGCGACGATCGCTCATCGGCATATTTTGCCAGATAACGCTTGATCTCCTCAATATAAAGCGCGCCAATTTTGCTGAGCATGCTGTTTTTCTGGACGATATAGCCGATTTCCATCGCGCTGTTCGGATTTGACTCATCTGCTTCAAACGGTACCGCGATGAAATCCGTACCATTCAACTCTTCGCAGATGATGCCGGAGCAAAGCGTATAGCCGTTCAATCCCACCATCAGATTCAGCATCGTCGCGCGGTCGCAGGCTTTGATGGTTCGCGGATAATCATTGGTGCTGAGAATTTCTTCAGCATAGTAAAAAGAACTGTTATCGCCCTGTTCAAAGGATAGGCAGGGAAACTCGGCGAGCTGTGCAAAATGGATGGATTTTTCTGTTGCCAGAGGATGGCCTTTCCAGAGGTAGACATACGCCTGGCATTCGATTAGGGGATGAAACTCAAGATTATTGGCAGCAAGCAGCTTGGTGATGGCTTTACGGTTGAAATCACTCAGATAGAGTATGCCGATTTCGCTTTTCAGGGTATGAACGTCGTCAATAACATCCCGCGTTTTTGTTTCACGGATGGCAAATTCGTATACCGAAAGATCATATGCCTTGACCAGTTCGACGAATGCCTTGACGGCAAAAGAATAATGCTGCGTGGACACGCCGAACTTCTTTTTCAGATTCTCGGATTTGCCATACTTTTCAAGAAGCGATTCATATTGGCTGTATACCTGGTGGGCATGAAGCAAAAATTCCGCGCCGTCATTAGTCAAGGTTACGCCTTTGCCGCTTCTGTTGAACAGAACGATGCCGATTTCTTTTTCCAGTTCTTTGACCGAGCTTGTAAGCGACGGCTGCGCCACATATAAAAGCTCAGCTGCTTTATTCAGCGAGCCTGTTTCGGATATGGCGATCATATATCGCAGTTGCTGTAAAGTCATTCTGATTTTCTCCTTTCAGTTGGAATCATTACGTTTTGCGTTATCATATAATGTTTATATATTTAGTATGAAATATACTGCTGCCGAGTTTCTTTGTCAATGACCGGCACACCGGATAACATCGGGTACGAATCATTCGACATATTGATCTTAATATGATAAATTTTAACCAGATCATCTGTATTGAACTAACGGCGGAAAAAGGGCGGTCGATTCGTTCAGCGGCCATTGACGGAGGAAATACCGTGATAAAAGTAACAGATACAGCCATGAACGAATTGTGCGGGAAATTGTCCATAAGCCTGAAGGATCTTGAATTTCTCGGCGGCGGCCGCGGAGATTCCGATGGCATCGTCTATACGTTTCATGCGAATCACCGCAAGATGGTCATGAAAATCCTTGCTATCCTGGAAAATAAAACCGATGAGCTGCAGGCTTTGGAAACACGCGTCAGATATGCTAATTTTCTCGGAGAAAACGGTATTCGGCTGGCTTATCCGGTAAAAAACCGAAACGGCAATCTCTATGAGACAAGCGTGGACCATCAGTATGTCTATACAGCCTATATCATGGAGTTTTTTGCCGGAAAGAATCCGGAAAGCGATGAATTAACCGATGAGTTTGTTTGTGAATGGGGCAGAATCATCGGCAAATCACATCACGTAACAAAAAACTTCGCAGTTGGGGAACTTGATGATCGTTTCAGTTATAAAAATGAAATATCCTTCTTTATGAACTGGTGTCAGGATGCCTTTGTTAAGGCCGCATGGTCGGAGATGAGAAGCTGTCTCGATGCGCTGCCGATGGGCCGGGATGATTACGGTTTCATTCATAATGACAATCATCAAAGGAATATTTTAGTTTCCGATCAAACGATAACGCTTATTGATTTTGACTGCGCAAACAGACAATTTTTCCTGCAGGACATAACAACGCCGGCACAAGGAATGATGTTTGATAAAACAGGCGGCTTGTTGTCGCCTTTATGTGACGCAGATCGGTTGAAACGGTTTTTCAGCTGCTTTATCAAGGGTTACGAAAAAGAAAATCATCTCACGGATTTTTGGTACCAGAAGCTTACGATCTTTATTAATTATCGGCGTTTACTTCTTTTTACCTGTTTGCAAGATTGGCTGAATACCGAAAAAGGCCTGAAAGATGGTTTTTTGAGGAATATCGCAAATCCACCCCAGATATTGATTTAAGAAAGACACATGGACCAAATCAGCATGGGCGTCTGATATTTAAAGGAGGCGTACTCAAATGAAATCGATTGTCAGACTTTTTGTTATTCTGATCGGCGTTTTAATCATCGTCGGCGCCATCGTGGCCTTTACGGTGATAATGATCGGCGGATTTGATTTTTCTGCATTGAGTCCGGAGCTGTCCTATGAGAAGAAAATCTATACTTACGACGCGGCTGATGTAACGGAACTGGACATCAGCGACATCAGCAGTGATGTCAACATCATCGGTTCCGGCGATCAAACGATTAAAATCACCTGCTATGAGAATGAAAAAGATTATTATACGATAGCTTTGTCGCCGGAAGGCAAACTGAGCATCTCCAAATCGATCGGCAAGAATTGGCTTGGCTTTTTGGGGATTAGTTTCAATTCCGGCAAACGGACCTTAACCCTTGCCGTTCCGGCAGAGTTCAAGGCTTCCGCTCAGATCGGCACGGTCAGCGGCAGGATTTCTTTGTTTAAAATCATGATGGACGGTAGTCTGAAGGTCAATTCAACCAGCGGCGACATAGCATTGAAAAACGTCACTGCCGGTGAAACATCGGCGCAAACAGTCAGCGGCAGTCTGGAGTTGGAAACCCTGGTGATTAACGGCGGCTTGCGTCTGCAAAGCACCAGCGGCGACATCAAATCAACCGAAACAGAAATTACAGGTGGCTTATCTGCCGGAACAACAAGCGGCAGCATGAACTTCGCTAATACCAGAGTTCGAGAGGATATCGACGCGGGCAGCATCAGCGGTGATATCCGCTTCGACCGGCTGGGCGGAGCCGGCTTTACGATGAAAACC
Source organism: uncultured Oscillospiraceae bacterium (assembly GCA_964427795.1). Classification (GTDB taxonomy): domain Bacteria; phylum Bacillota; class Clostridia; order Saccharofermentanales; family UBA5734; genus JAYFQE01. The sequence goes on from CAYRWC010000152.1 coordinate 6,214, forward strand.
GTCAGCGGCGCCGTAAGAGGGAGTATCGTCGGTAATCCGGGCGATTATGCTTTTAAAGCCGACTCGGTCAGCGGCGATATCCATATGCCCGATTCCGCAGACAGCAAGAAAACGTTCAAAGTTTCCACCACCAGCGGCGATATCGATCTCGAATACGTCGGCAGCGGCTCGTAAACACGGGAAAAAATAGATTAAGAAGGAGCTGTCTCAAAATGAGACAGCCCCTCTTTTTATCATCCGGTCTCTTCAACAATCAGCGCCCCGCCTGCACTTGATTCCGTTCTGCATATTCCGTATGATAATCACAAATCATCTGATCTGCCACAGGAGGCCGCTTATGGATCAGGCTCCTTATGTCCGGTCAATTCTTAAAGCCTTACGCATTCTCGATATTTTTGGCTTCGACGATCCGCTGGACTGCGGCTTCAGTCTGGGCGAGTTGTCCAAGCGCACCGGCGTCGCCCCTAATACGCTGTGCAAGATCCTCAAGACGATGGTCCGGGCCGAATACCTGACCCAGGACGCCGGCCACCGCTATCACAGTAGCCACAAAACCAGCATGATCCATATTAAGGGATTTAGCGCTCTAAACACGCGCGCCGTGCCCGTTATCTTCATAAACAGCCGGATTGGTTAACGAACCGGCAGCCAGGCGGAGTAATAGATCTTCCAGTTTGGCCTGGTTGAG
>CAYRWC010000153.1:0-6876 GCA_964427795.1 uncultured Oscillospiraceae bacterium
GCCGCAAAAATCAAATCGTCGGATAATTCTTGATAAGAACCGATCGTCGAAACCAGAGCGCCGGCCTTGACCCATTCTCGTTGCACAAGCGGTTTGTTGGCGGTTGTGGCGGTTACGATCAGATCGCTGCCGACACAAGCTTTTTGATTATCTGTCGTGGCGATCATCGGACAATCGAGCACCGTGCGAAAACGTTCGATAAACGCCGTGCAAGCGCCGAGATTGATATCGCAGACACGGACTTCTTTGAATTTGAAAAATTTACTGAGACAAAGCAGCGTGGTATAACCTTGAAGTCCGGCGCCGATGATTGTGACCACATCGACTTTGACTGCTAAATATTTGGCGAAAACGGCGGTTTGGGCGCCGGTTCGGATATCGGAGATCCAGTCGCCGGATATCAGAGCTTTCATCAAGCCGGTATGAGGATCTGTCAGCATGATTTTGGCTTTGATATAGGGCAAACCGGCCTTGTGATTATCGGCAAATCCGCCTACCCACTTAATTCCGGCGATATCCTCCGGCTGTATATAGGAAGGCATGGAATTGATCCAGCCGGCTACGCCCATGGACGCCATATCCAGCGTTATTTTCGACGGCATATTGATTTTACCCTCGCCATACCAACGCCAGGTTTGTTCAACGCGATCGATAACATCTTCCACAGTTAAATACTTTTTGACGGTTTTCTCACTGACAATGAGAACTTTTTCCTGCATGATCGGCCTCTTCTTTCTCAGCAACATGATCGAGCCATTTTTGCCTGGCTCTGGCATAGGTTTCATCCGGTACGTCAAGGACGCCGCGGGAGCAAACCGGCAGCAGCTGTTCTCCGGCTACCGCGGCATTCGTGCAGGCGTGATCATGACGATACGCTTCGCGTTCTTCCTTATTCCGCAAATTCGGAATGCGCACAGGCTGATTGCCGTTCAAGATGGAACGGTATGCCAAAATGCCGCAGATGCCCATATCGACAGCCGAATAGACATCAATGCCATATTTGGTTCCTTCAGGCCGTCCAAGAATTTTTTCCAGGAAGAAATGTGTCGCGTAGAAATCGCTTCCGCCATGTGAACCGAATCTTTGAGCCAGCTCCGGCGAAACCGATTGTTCCGGTTCATAAACCGTTCGTTCCCCCTTGCAGACTTCAGGCCCTTCAATGTAGCTGATGACCTTTCCGCTGGAACGCTCGTTGCACAGCATGCCTTTGGTACCATATACTTCATAATTGACGCCGGGCGGCTCCATTTTGAGAGCGCCGTGAACGCTCTTGACAATAGCTCCGTTATCAAGTGTCAACAATTCAACCCCGGCCGAACCGCGCACATTGCCGACTTCGACCATCGACTGAAGCGGCTGCGTTTCGAAACCGACGACCTGAACGGGCCGATGGCCGGATATGGTTAAAACAGGTCCGATGCTGTGTGTACAGTAAAATGTCGAATAAAGGTGATTGCGCCAATGCGTTCTCTCACCGTAAGTAATGTCCGGCCAACAAGCCGAGCAATCGTGAATATATTGGCTTTCGGCGTACATGATATCGCCGATGTCGCCGTTCTGATAACGCCGCATCATCTCGAAGGTATGATTCATGTAGCAATAGTTTTCGGCATAGGAGTAAACCAAACCGGTTTTTTCGACAGCCTCGATCAGCGCGACGGCCTGTGACATCGTTTCACACGGCAGAACCTCGCTTAAAACATGCCGGCCGGAATGGAGCAGTCTGATCGCAAAAGGCGCGTGTTCATTGCCATAATTGGCCAGTACGACAGCATCCATGTCCTGCTTGAAGAATTCATCGAAGGATTCATAAAGCGCAACTTTTATTTGTTTGTCCTTCGCCAGTTCGCCGACTTCTTTCAGTAAAGGCACATATTTGTCGCAGACTGCAACCAACTCGGCATCCGGGTGATTAAGCAGGATGTTGATCATCGTTTTTCCTCTTGCCGCGCCAAAAACACCAACTTTAATTTTGTTTGACATATCGATCCTCCTTGGCAGCTAAACAGAAAACAGGAAGAGGATATAAGAGGAGTTGATGAGCTCCTCTTATATCCCAATTTCAAATCATTACTTTTTCAGGCGATCGTAAGCGGCCTGCTTAATGGCCAACATTTCGGTTGCGCCCATTTCGTTGATGGTTGAAACATAGGAGTCAAATTCATCCAGGGATGCTGTTCCGGATATGAATTTACTCTTCATCTCACCGTAATAAGTATCAACATCAGATTGCAATTTGTTGAAACGTTCTGTTTCTTCCGCAGTCAGCGGAGCGGTCATAAAGGGCTGGATCATGTGCGAACGCATATTGTCGACATCGTATTGGGTATAAGGCTGGTAAAGAATATCATATGCTTCAGCGGATTGGGTATGTGGCAGCGATGGCTGGCCGCCGCCGATTTTACCAAACTCTTCGGTGGTCATCAACATTGATTTTTCACCGTTTTTAATTTCAAATGAAACGCCTTCGATACCCCAGTTCATGATGTCATTTGTTTCCTTGCTAAAGAGCAGCGTTTCAATGAGCGACATGGCCAAAGCCGGATCACGGCAATCTTTAGACAAAGAAATGTAACCGGCGGAAGGATAGCGGGCAATGTTATAATTATCGCCACGCGGACCGGCCGGCATGGCAGCCGGATAGAAAATGACCGTATCGTCACCTTTTTTATACAGCGGATTCCAGATCGTAACGAATGAATTATACATGGCAACAACGCCCACTCTATCCTGACCGATTTTTTCATTCAATTGGTCGGATTGGCTGATGGTTTCGTATTCGGTGTCCAGCAGTTTTTCTTTGTATAACTTATTCATGAATGTCAGGTATTCCTTATACCGGGCATCCGTACGGTCGTCGGTTACTTTTCCATCGCTGCCGGCCTGGTACTTGCTGCCGTTGGCGCCAATCGTCAGCCCATAAGCGTTGCCCAGCAAATCCTGCATACCCCATAGCGTTGTGAAAGGAATTTCATCGGCTGTTCCGTTGCCGTTGGGGTCTCCGGTTTTGAATTTAACCAACATGTTGTAAAAATCATCGATGGTTTTCGGATCGGTAATGCCAAGCTTATCCATCCAGAGTTTGTTGTAGCATAAACCGGGCTGCCATTCTGTAGCCATAACGATTTCCGAAGGAGCCGCTACAATTTTACTGTCATATATCGACTTATAACTGATCGCGTTATAGCCGTTATTTTCAGTAAAATAGGCATTCAGCTGCGGCGCGTTGTTCGTCATGTAATCGTCCATGGCGATGATGATGCCGTTTTTCAAATACTTGGATAGTCCTTCTTGAGACGTACCGCCCATGGAAATCATATCCGGCAAAGCATCGCCTGCCGCCAATCTGGTGGCCAACGCGGTCGTGTAGTCTTCACTGGAGATCAGATCCCACTCAATCTCGATACCAGTCGCTTTTTGCAGCGCCTGGTAGACAGGAAGATCGTTGCTTTGCGTGGCATAAATACCTACGCCGCAAAGATATGAAACTTTTTTCAATGTTCCTGCGGTGGATTGGGTCGTATCGGCAGCAGCTTTGGTTGTCTGATTGCCGTCGGTTTGATTGGCTTGGGTCGTTCCGCTTGTAGCTGCGCTGCCGGTACAGCCAGTCAGAGCAAATGCGGCCAGCATCGTGAAAACAAGCAAGATAGATGCTAATTTCTTCATCATTTCTCTTCCTTTCTTATCATGGAATTTACAGTTGTTTTATTCTTATCCGCATCACGATCAAAGACAGGGTACCGACTGTTCTTGGCGGACGCCGGACAGGGAATATGAATTAATCAGCCTTTTAATGCTCCGATCATGACGCCCTTGGTGAATTGTTTTTGGAAAATGGGATAAACGATCATAATCGGCGCTATGGCTACAATAATGACTGCGTATTTAATCTGGAAAAAGGACAACAGCGCTCCGGATGCCGTGCCACCCAGCATCTTGGCGGTTTCTAGTGTTGCTTTTGACAATATTTTATTCAGGTAAATGGTTAAAGGCTGCAGTTCTTCTGATTTTAGATAAATCAAAGGTTGAAGATAGTTGTTCCAGTAACCGATGGCATTATAAACGGTAATTACTGCTGTGATCGGCGTGGCAAGCGGAACAATGATCCTTAAGAAAATCCGGAACTCCGAACAACCATCCAACCTGGCGCTTTCAACCAACTCATCCGGTATGGTTTGCAGATACGTCCTCGAAAGAATAACATGATAGGAACCCAGACATAAGGTCAGAATGACAGCCCAACGCGTATTATACAAACCCAGGCCGTTTACGACCAGGAAAGAGGGTATCAGGCCGCCGGAGAAAAACATGGGAATCAGAATATAGATCTGAAAGAAATTGCGCAGATGAAATTCTTTACGGGATAAAGGGTAAGCCGTTAATGTGATCAGACTGACAGCGGTAATCGTTCCGACAACCGTATACCAAACTGAGTTGAAAAAGCTACGGATAACCTGCCCCTCTGCCAATACATTGATGTAAGCCTGCAGGGTGAAGCCGCGAGGTAATATAATGACATTGCCGCGCTGAACTTCGATCGGGTCGCTGATCGAAGCGGAAAATACGTATAGGAATGGATACAAGGTGATAATCAACGCAATTATAGCTAAGAAATAGCAAATAAGCAGAACAATTCGATCGGAAAGGGTCATCTTCATGGCTTTCAATGGAATCACCTCTTTGAGGGCGGTTATTTAGGCGGCAAATTACCAAAGCGAGGTTTCAGTTACTTTCTTGCTGATTTTGTTAAAAATGATTAAAATGGCGAAGTTAATCACCGAATTAAAAAGTCCGACAGCCGTTGAAAAACCGAATTTTGTTTCAAGTAAACCTTTTCTATATACGAAAGAAGAAATGACGTCGGCCGTTTCATAGGTCGACTGGGTATACATCATAATAATTTTCTCATATCCGACGCCGAAAAGGCTGCCCAAACGTAAAAGAAGAAGAATAATGATCGTAGGCATGATACTGGGCAAAGTAACGTAACGAATTTTCTGCAGGCGATCCGAACCGTCGATCGTTGCCGCTTCATATAGCTCCGGATTGATGCCACTGATAGCCGACACATAGATGATGGAATCAAAACCAAAGCCGGCCCAAATACCGGAAGCAATATAAATGGTGCGAAACCACTTGGGATCACCCATAAAATATTTAGATTCCATACCAAGACGGCTGATCAGCAGATTGATTATACCGCCGTCCGGCGCCAGAAAATTATGAAGAATACCGACAACAACGACTGTAGAGATAAAAGCCGGAAAGTAGCTGACCGATTGAACGGTTTTTTTAAACGGTCCGTTTCTCATTTCATTCAAGACAAGAGCGAAGAGGATAGGTACGGGGAAACCCCAGAGAATAGAGTAAATGCTGATCAAAAAAGTGTTGCGCATCAAACGCATGAAATAATAAGATGAGATAAAATCTTTAAACCATTCAAGGCCGACAAATTCTGCTTGAAAAATGGACTGACCCGGGAAATAGTCGGTGAAAGCAATATAGATTCCGGCCATAGGTAAGTATGAGAAAATAAAAAACCAAACGACACCGGGCAAAATCATGAGCAGAAAGTATCGGTCTTTTGCGATTTTCTGCCATAATCTTAATTTGGGACTTTTATGGGCCAAGCCGAATTGTCGTGCCGGATCCCTGGACGCTGCTTGATCCACTGTTGATTTGGCCTGCAAAATTATTCCCCCTTTATTGGCTGGAATCAGTCATAAATTTTAAAATCCATGGCGTTCTCGCAAAGGACAATTCGCGAGGGTATATTGATTTTTGCATCAAGCGGCAATTTGTTCTGCATAATGAAATCATAAACATGCTTAACAACCATATAACCTTGCTGGTAGGCATCCTGGTCGATAATAAAATCAACGACACCCTTGCGCAGCATTTCGACCAACGCCGGATCCAATTCATATCCGGAGAGGATAATATCGTCGGATCGGCCGGTTTCTTCAAGAAAGGTGCACATTTTGCGCAAAGATGATACATTCAAATCATGAATCGCATCGATATGATATTCTTCGATCATTTCGCTGATAATTTTTCTATGCTTGTCAAAACTTTTGGCATTATATCGATAAGTGGCGGCGACATTGACGTCGGGAAATTTTTCGTTTATGCCGTCATACAAGCCTTTCAGTCTCAAATTATATTCTGATAAAAATTCATCATTGCTGTTCAAGATCAGGATGTTGCCTTTTCTTCGAAGCATTTTCCCCAGCATCTCGGCGACGATTCTGCCGCATTGATAAGCGTCTGTACCGACAAAGAAGCTTCGCAGCTGACGATTATCCAAATCATTGTTGAATGTAATGATTTTCTTTCCTCCGGCGGCCAGCTTTTTCAATTTTTCGATAATGGCCGGCGTATTGCAAGGAAACAAAGCGATAATATCGATATTCGTCGTGTCAATAGTATCTAGGGCGCCGGATATTTCACTTTCCAGAGATAATCCTTCTATTTCATAACGGGCGATGTCCATTCCCATATCACGTAATTCTTTTTCGGCGACGCTGGTCCCTTTTCTAAAAGCGCCCCAAAAGAATTTCGGGGACGTCGGATAAATCAAAGCCATGATTTTCCGGTTTTTCTGTGTCAAAAAACGGGCGGCCCGATTTGGCGTAAAACCGGTTTCATGAATAGCTTTCAAAATCTTTTCTTCGGTTTCAGGATTCACTTTACCCCGGTTGTTGATGACCCGGTCCACCGTTCCAATCGAAACGCCGGCTATCTGAGCTATATTCTTCACTGTTACTCGGTCGGCCATTGATTTACCTCTTTGTTTTTTCTCATGATACAACCTAAGACTGAACAGTGTCCATTTCAATGTTGTTTTAGCGTGTACGTACACATTATAACATGCAA
>CAYRWC010000154.1:0-6856 GCA_964427795.1 uncultured Oscillospiraceae bacterium
GAATGTCTAAGAAATATGCGGTAAGGAATATTCGTTTATGCACCAAGGATTGCTTATGCCTCTATGTCTGCCCTACCGGAGCAACGGATACAGAGAACAGCATAATCGATGTTTCAAAGTGTATTGGTTGCGGAGATTGCGCAGAAGCCTGCCCCTCCGGTGCGATTTCTATGGTACCGGTGGCGTATCCGCCGCAGCAGCCTAAAACCGAAGCAGTCGCCAACGCACTGAAAATACTTATGCGAAGCAAGTCGAAACAGGAGAACATCGCTGCCGGATTACCTGGAAAACTGGCTGCCGCTATTGAAAAATCCAATCACATTATGGCGGAAGATCTGATCCGTGAAGCAGGATATATGCTTCCGCAAAGTGAGAATGCTCAGGATTTTCTGCGGTCGATTCTCGGGCAGAAGCAACAGGCGGGTTTTCCAAAAGAAGCAGTAGAGAAACTATTAGAAGCGTTTAATAAAAAAAAGGAGGACGGAAAAATGAGTGAAAACAAAACATTTGATAACCTAATGGAGGCGTTTGCCGGAGAATCTCAGGCGAACAGAAAGTATCTGGCTTATTCCAAAAAAGCTGAAAAGGACGGTAAGCTCAATTCAGCCAAGCTGTTCAAGGCCGCATCTGACGCTGAAACGCTGCATGCTTTAAAACATTTTGAAGTTGCAGGAAAAATCCATTCAACAGCTGATAATCTCAAAGATGCTGTCGCGGGAGAAACCCATGAATATAAGGAGATGTATCCTGACTTCGTGCAGGAAGCCGAAGCGGAAGGAAATAAAGCCGCACTTATGTCCTTTATATTTGCGATGAAAGCGGAAGAGGTTCATGCGAAGCTTTATCAGGAAGCATTAGAAAACCTTAACGAGACGGAAGAAGTATTCTACTATCTTTGCCCGGTATGCGGAAACATTGAAAAAATCCGGCCGGAAAAATGCAGTATCTGCGGTGCTACGGGAGATAAATTTATAAAATACTAAGATTTACAGAGTTAGATATCTAGTATTATTATTCACATTTCGCCTGACGACTGACGAGGACCTGCCGATTCGATGAGCCATTCATGGCACATATTCTCATTTTTTCTTTTCCTTTGAGCGTTTATCGTTGATTATCTTCATGTGCTCGGGAGTAATCAGCGTTACATTGTTTTCTCGGGCCCAGTCAACGCAGCTCTGCAGCGCGGCCTTAAGAAACACTCTTGGCACCTTGGTCATCATCTTGCAGGCGTCCTCAGTGAATTTGATCTTGTCGTCCATACGATTGGCGGCAAATACCACGCCGGTCAAGTCGGCCTCACGGGCCGCGGGTATCTTCATGGCAATGGGGCGGCGAAATTTCGTATACCAGAAGTTCGTGCTGTCCCGGTAGCCGTAGTCCACCGGCACACGGGGGAACAAGGACGCCCTCACCCAGTTTACGATGGCGCCATAATACTTTTCCTTCATCAGTACCTTATCGATTTTCAAAATAAAGTGGCAGCCGAATTTGCTCGTGATGCCGTTAAAACTGTGGTAAGGTGGCTCAATGCCGTCAAGCTGCCCCACGCGAGGGCGATCCTCAAAGGCGTTCTCCAAAGTGTCGTCCCATGTACATTCCATCACTTGAAATGCCTTCTTTATGATAAGCGGACGAGTTCCTTCGCACTGCCCCGCCTCCAGCTCGAATTTGCAGTTTGCCATCTTCTCCGCACTGGTCTCACCGGGAAAACCCAGACGGACAGTTTCCTTGAAATCGTCCTTGTTGTCCTCTAGGAAGTTAATAGCGCACACGCCGCGCTTTAAAAGGTTTTGAGCGGTATTGGAACTGTTGCGGCATTCCAGCAGCATGGCGTAATATTCTTTACCTGCGATATAGTATGGAAAGCAAAGCGAGTAAGCGCCAAGAGACGTGCTTCCGTCGTCACCCAGTGTTGAGATAAGCACTGTCGGCATGGGAAAGAACGCCGAAGTCTGATAGAAATTGTCTACGATGCGAAGATTCTTGAATGAGCTCATGGTCATTTTACCTCACTTATTTTTCTCGCTGTGGCAAGAAGCCGTCCACAGTATTCGTCAAAACATTGTTGTTCATCTGGCGAAAGGCAAACGGATATCCGCGTAATCCACTCGTCATAGATATGCACCACATCGGCGATGCTCTTTTTACCCTCATCCGTGATGAAAAGAAGATTCTTGCGGCGGTTCTCCAAATTGGGCGTTCTGCTGACAAAGCCCTTCTCCTCCAGCGTCAGTAACGCCCTGGCAACCGTAGCCTTATCCACCCGGAGCGCCTCGCACACATCGTCTTGTGACACACCATCATGAGCGAACAGGAAAGTACAAATCATATGCTCTGTATCTGACATTCCAACGACGCGGATTTTGCTGTGACCGTATTCTTTGGCGTATTTTGTCAGCAGATTTAAATTATGAAAATCCATACTTTCCTCCTATGTTTACCTTTCAACTGTTGAATATGCAACAATGTCACTATATCAGATTTTATTAAGCATATCAACACTATACTCAAAAAAAGAAGTGGAGCATCAACGCTCCACCTCGATTTCGCTTCCACTGTGGTTTGAATCCTTTTGCTTTATATCTGTTTTTATAATATAATTCTGTTATATCAATATGGCGTAGGCTTTGATGAGGTGAAATTTGGAGAATCTTAAAACCGATCGCCTGATCATACGAAATTTCAAAGAAATAGATGGAAATTATTGGGGCAAAGGTTATGCTACTGAAAGCTTAAAAGCAATAATAGCTTTTGCTTTTTTGAATCTGTCCGCACGGCGTATCGTTGCCATGTGTGACCCCCAAAATACAAGATCATGGCGCTTGCTTGAAAGAGTCGGCATGCGAAGGGAAGGAACATTACGACAAAACGTCTATTTCTTTGTCGATGAAAACAATACCCCAATTTGGAAGGACACCTACGAATATGCAATACTGAAAACCGATTGTTTAAAGGGTTGAAAAGGAGAACTGTTGTGAAAATAGATATTACGATGAAGGATAGACCGCCGAGATTTAACGAAGAATATATGAAGGCCTGCGGCAATATGTCGTGGTACGATTTTGTGGCGGGACTGCCGGCGCTGGTGTTTGTTGTAACCGGTTGGAAGTCGAATGGAAAGGAAAATGCCTGTTTGCAATCGTGGGCTGCATTTACGGGAGGCGGACCAGAAAGTTTTATCTGCATTCTGGGGAAAGTCAATAAATACGGACATATGTATCAATCGCTGAAGGAAACCGGAGTATGTGTGCTGAATTTTCCTGCCAACGATATTTATGACCGCTGTATTAAGACCATTGGAAACAATCAGTTTGACACGGATGAAATTACCGCATCGGGCCTAACGGCGGAGACTGCTGCTAAGGTCAATGCTCCGCGTATCAAAGAGTGTTTTTTGAATATTGAGTGTGAATTCTTGTGGGAACACGAATTGTGCGAAGGAAGCGAGGAGGTGACCGTTGCACTAAAAGCGGTGAATCTTTGTATGGACAGCGAATATTTCGATCAAAGCAAGTTGGGCAGATACGGCAAAAGTGGATTTCTATTTCAAATCGATCAGCCGACCCATCCACAAACAGGAGAAACCACGCCGTTCGGACCGGGAATTCTGGAACAAGGTCATCCGGTTCCGTGGATTCTAAAATAAGGAGGTGTTTATATGTTATGGGAAAATCTGCGCGAGGAAGAGTTCGACGACGCCGTAAAGGAGTCAAATAAGCTGTGTGTCATCCCGATAGGTTGTACTGAGATGCACGGCGAGCATTTGCCAGTAGGGACAGATACTATTACCTCGACCTATATCGCACAAGAGGCGGCAAAGCTGGAACCCGTCTGTGTTTTCCCGTCCATCTGCTTTGGGAACATACCGTTCCTGACAAATTGGAAGGGGTCTATAAGGCTCAGCGTTGAGCTCATGCAGCAGTTTTTAACTGAGATTTGCTCGGAAATAGCGCGAAACGGATTCAAAAAGATCCTTATCCTCAACGGTCATGGCGGAAACCCGCCGCTTCTTTACAATTTTGTGAGCAGTACACAGCACACAAAGAAGGACTACGTCGTCATGTGCCGCAATGAGTTTTGCTACGAAGCGGAGGATCTGGTGAAGGATCTCGACAACGGAGAGGAATTTCCTGAACTTACGGACGCGGATAAGGCTTATCTGGGCGATTTCGTGCGCAACAAATATCAGACAGGCCACGCCTGTATAAACGAGACGTCGGTTATACTTGCCATAAAGCCTGAACTTGTTCGTATGGACAGGGCGGGTGTGGTTGACGGTGTGAGCACCGGTAAGACCGATTATCTTAAGGGCACCGGCATACTCAACGGCTCCGCGCGCTTCTGGAATGTTGAACAGCCGAACCATTTCAGAGGTGAGCACCTTGAAGGTGTAAACGAGCGTATAGGCCGCGTTTTCCTGAGAAAGCGCATAGAAGCGCAGGCGGAGGCTTGCAGACTTCTTAAGCAGGACGACAGGATTCTTGATTGGAACGAAGAATGGAACAACGCATGGTAACACGCGGCTGGAAATATCATAAACTGACGGAAGGACAAAATGAAAATCCTTCCTATCAATGCTGGATTGAAAATGGAATTTAGAAGAATATTCGATACGATACCGGAACAGTTCGATCAATACCGACCTCGGTATAGCGCAGAGGTGTTTTCGGAATTGATCAGGTATGCACAGATTACTTCAGATAAATCTGTGCTGGAAATTGGACCCGGAACCGGGCAGGCTACCGATCCCATCCTTCATACGGGCTGTGATTACCATGCCATTGAGCTTGGTGAAAATCTGGCAGCCATGATGGTAAAAAAATATGGCGGGTACCCTAATTTTAGCCTGGTTAATGACGATTTTATTACATATGATTTTGGCGACCGGAAATATGATATGATCTATTCCGCTGGGACAATTCAATGGATTCCCGAAGATATTGCGTTCGCTAAAACTTTCAATTTATTAAAGCCGGGTGGCGTTTTGGCGATGATGCTCACGGTGGCTGATTATAGAACACCTAATGAATCCTTGTATCATGAGATTCAAAAAGTCTATTCTGAATATTTCAAACCCGATATTGAATATAAGCAGGGTTCATTCAATTATGCCCATGCGGTCAACTACGGATATGTTGAATTTGAAAAGCGTGAGTTTTACGGCAAAAGGGAATTTACAGCCGATGAATATGTCGCATTATCCGGAACGCATTGTGATCACCTGGTGATTCCTGAACCCTATAAAAGCAAATTTTTTAACGGGCTTAGAGCAGCCGTTTTGCAGGCGGGAAACCGAATCGTTTTTCAAGATACTTTTATTTTAATGACGGGGAAAAAACCAAAATGAAACCATTTGAGATATTATCCATCATCAGCAATGAATATCAAACCATTCTTGGGGAGAATCTTTGTGGTATTTATATTCATGGCTCACTGGCATTTGGCTGCTTTAATTGGAATAAGAGCGATATTGATTTTTTAGTTGTAGTCTATAATAACTTAACGCAAACCCAGAAAGAAGCGTTGATACATACGCTGTTACGGCTTAATCCGGCTGCTCCGCCCAAAAGCTTTGAAATGAGCGTGGTTCTGTATCATGATTGCAAGGCGTTTAAATATCCGACTCCATTCCAACTGCACTTTTCAAATGCTCACATTGAAAAAACCAGGGATAATTTATCGGAATATTGCCGAACAATGAATGGTACAGATTATGATTTGGCTGCGCATTTTACTATTGTTAAAAAGGTTGGTATGGTCCAATATGGAAAGCCGATAGAGGACGTTTTTGGAGACGTCCCGAGTCGTGCTTATTTATCGAGTATCAGATATGATGTCGAGGATGCGGAAAGTGATATAGTAAGCAATCCGGTTTATATCATACTAAACCTTTGCCGAGTACTTGCTTATATAGAAGATGATCTTGTTTTGTCGAAGGCTGAAGGCGGAATATGGGGCAAAACACATCTTGCGGAGGAATATGCCGATTTTATTCAAATGGCACTTGATTATTACTCAGCTGACAAAGAATTTATAATCGATGCCGATATGGGGCGAAAATTTGCCCGTTATATGAAAAGTAAAATATTTACTTGCACAAAAACCTGATATAATAACAGGTAATCCGACGCGGCTATACTCAATGGCAGAATTGGATTCGATTTTCCGACAGCGGAACATGCGAATTATGCAGACCTTTAAGGATGGATCCAGCCATGGATTATGATGCAATCATTATAGGCGGCGGACTTTCTGGTTTAACGGCGGCCGGTTTGCTGGCCAAACGGCAATTAAGTGTTGCCGTTATCGATAAAAGCTATCAGCCAGGAGGTTCATGCGGCATTTTCAAACGAGGTCATGCAACCTTTGATCAGGGCGCGGCGATGCTTTATGGATTTGGCGACACCGGATTCAACGCGCATCGCTTTGTCTTTAATTGCCTTGAAGAATCAATCGATATCATCCGTCATGATCTTCTGTATTGTGTCAATTTTAAAGGCAGAAGAATTAATTTCGGGGAGGACATCGATCAATTCATTGTGGATCTTTCTGAAATTTTTCCTAACGAGAAGGACAATATTAAGCGCTTCTATCATGACCTGCTGAAAATATACCAGCATGTTATCCTTGCGGTGCCAACGTATAACACAGCTGATGAAACAGATCCGAAGGTTGCATTAAAAAGTTTTTTAAGGCATCCGATCTCATATATTCGGTTTTTAGGGTATTTGTACCAAAGCGCAAAAAGCTTGCTGGGGAAGTACTTTACTGATCCTGAGATATTTAAATTCTTTAGCAAGCTGACGTCGACCTATTGTTATGCGACTGTTGAAGAAGCCCCCGCTGTACTGGC
>CAYRWC010000155.1:0-4809 GCA_964427795.1 uncultured Oscillospiraceae bacterium
ACGGCATAAAACAGCCTCAACCATCTTCTGTTCACAGTTCGCGCCAGCCGGCTGGCATCACCGGATTGCTGAAGAAACACTGGCCGACGCTATTCTAGACCGGATCGTTTATGATTCTTACGTCATCGAAATCAAGAGTCAAGAAGACAAGCCATCCATGCGTGAAAAATACGGATTCATCAACAATCTGAACTGACACGGCGTTCCGTCATCTGGTGCTGCCATTCCGGAATCATGGTGCTCATCCTGCCGGAATGGTGGCGCTGGCGCACCGCAATATGCACTCTGACGGGTTTTTTATTAAAATCGAGAATGAAATGAAAAACTTTGACATAGACGATGTGTTTCAAAGTATGCCTTATAAATTTCAAGATGAATACAAATTACTCGCATTTTTATGTGATCCCAAATTTCTATATGATGATACAGTGAAGCTGTTTGAGTTAACAAATAAAGTTCGAGCAGAAATGAATAAGGGATCATCTTCTTTTGGTAATCTTACTTATGCCAGACCGCCTTGTTCTTCTACCCTATGGAAAGCTGGCATTTGTTGAGGTCAAGTCCCCTGGCCAGAAACCACGTGCACTTCAGGCAGCAAGGCATAAGCTTCTGCGTGGTTTGGGATTCAAGGTGTATGTGCTGGATGACATACAGCAGATTGGAGTGATCCTTGATGAAATACGAACCACATAACTACCAGAACTATGCGATCAATTACATCGAGAATCACCCGATTGCCGCTGTGCTGCTTGACATGGGCCTTGGCAAGACGAGCATCACATTGACGGCACTGAATGACCTTCTGTTCGATAGCTTCAAGGCCCATCGTGTTCTGGTCATCGCACCTCTGCGAGTGGCACGGGACATATGGCCGGCTGAAGTAGATAAGTGGGATCACCTACAGAACCTCTTCTACTCCGTGGCCATTGGCAATGAAACTGAACGCCGTGCAGCCCTCCTCCGGCCGGCCGATATATACATCATCAACCGTGAGAACGTTCAGTGGCTGATCGAAGAGAGTGGCGTGCCCTTTGACTTTGATACTGTTGTGATTGACGAGCTGTCTTCCTTCAAAAACCATCAAGCGAAACGCTTCCGGTCATTGATGAAAGTCCGGCCCATTGTATATCGGTGCGGACTGACCTCCGTTCCTCCTCGGCAATACCGGCCAGCACTGATAACATCAGCTCGCCTTCAGAATTTAGCGTGTTGATATTCTGCTCTTCGAAAATAATCCCCACACCGATTGACTTGAGTTCACGGACTGTTTTCAGGAGCATCAGGGTGTTTCGTGCAAACCGGGAGATGGACTTGGTGAAGATAAGATCAATCTTGCCTGCCTTGGCCTTCTCGATCATCTTTTGAAAAGCCGGTCGGTTTTCCTTGGATCCGGAGATACCTGAGTCTGAAAAAATGCCAACAAACTGGTATTGCTGGATTGTTGATAATCGTTGTTCATAATATTCAGCTTGGCTATGTAAAGAGTCCTGTTGCTTTTCATGGCCGGTCGATACACGGATATAGGCACAGACAAAGATTGGACGAGAATACGAAACTGATTGTGGTTTACGCCGAAGCTCCTTCACTGTCCGAATTTGCACTTGTTTGGCCGGCATAACATCACCCTTCGATTTTTTATCGTAGTAATCACTCGAGGGCGTGCAGAAGTCAAGATTATACCGATATTCAAATAATGGTATAATGTGTGAATGTTGAGCGCGTTTTTGGAGGACGCCGCATGCTTATAGACAAAATTGGAGGTAACTTCTGAGGATTTTACTGGCTAGCTAACCCTCGGTTTGGTAAGGTTTTTTTGGTGAAGGTCAACTCCGTTTTTGATATAGCATGAGTTCCAACAAAACCGGGTACCTTAATCGTCGTAATGTAAAATGAAAGATCCTTGGAGGTAGCATTTTGGAAACGAACATAGCATTTGCTAAATTAATGAATCAGGTAGCTTCAGGAGATCGTGATGCTATTAATCAATTCACGCATTTGTATCGTGGACGGACATACTCAATCGCATATTCAGTTTGTCATAATCGAGAAGATACGGAAGATATTGTTCAGGAGGTTTTCTTAAAATTGTTGATGCTTGATCCAAGCAAATTTCCATCGTCTGGTCATGCTTCATGGTTTTATATTTTAACGAAAAACATTGCTCTCGATTATTTGAAAGCAAAGAAACCCACAGTTGATATCGAAAACATACAATTCGCTGATTTTAACGCGGAAAATGATATTATATACTTCGAAGCAATAGATCATTATGAATACCTTGTTAAGAAACTTAGTTCTGAAGAAAAATTGGTAGTTGGCCTTAAGGTCTTAGGAGGGATGAAGCACAAAGAAATAGCTTCCATGCTTAAAAAACCAACGGGAACAATCCAGTGGATATATCACAAAGCTATTCATGCATTAAGGATATCTCTTTCATCTCTTGTACTATTTATTGCTGCATTGGTATTTACAATTCATCAAAACGGGAAGGCAATGGCCACTGAACATTACTTTGCTTTGAGGGATCCATTATTTTGGGCTGGATGGGTAATGGTCATATCATGTATTTTTTCGATATATTTCTTTGCGATTTTCATTACACAAAAGGCCCATTCGTTTAATTAAGTGTAAATAATTATACTATTGATATATACGAGATGGTGATAATTGCAACTACAAATCAAGCAATTATCACCATCTTCTTTTCAAATTAGGATCTAAATAAATGTAATGTTGCTTATTTGGGACCTCAACAATTGAGCGTGGAATCTATTACCCATAAGTGCAATTTACTCTTGAATCAAATTATCGCCAACAAAATACAAAACTCAATTCGTCTAAATGTTGAATAGATAATCCATACTTCGAGAAAACTATTACAAAGACAATTGATTTTAAGGTGGTGATAACTATGCATGCAATTCAAGAATAAGTCCGTTAATCTCTGTAAAGGTTATTAGTGAACTCACATTACACATTCTCAGGAGGGATAATTAATGTTACAGTTCAAAAATATTCGCAGAATATTAACAGTTGTTTTGATAATTTCTTTATTACTTGTAACTTTTTCAGCATCTGCTAACGAACTTGTTTTAGCATCAGAAATTCAAATGGATTCACTCACAAATGATGAAATATCTAATGCGATAATCAGTGACTATCCATTATTGATATCTTCCTTAAAAGAATCTCCCGATGCATATGGATATGCATCATCTGATCTTGATGGCATTAGTTTTTTAAATCCGGTGCGCTTTATAACATCCGATTCAAATATTGAAGATTTGCAAATGGGTAAAATGCTCTATACGCTACATATACCATTGATAAATAAAAACAATGAAATAATTGCTATATATACCGTAATAAAGACTGACAATGGCATTAACAGCACTATTGGCAAAGATTTTGCCCCAATGCTAAACAAGGCGAAATCAGATGGAATTACAAGTGCAGCATTGTTTCAAAACACAAGTGGACTGTATCTTAGTTCATGTGTTGACCAGTATACGATTAATATGAAACTAACAAAAGTTACGGAATTTGCAGATTCCCAAGTAATAATAAATAATTCAATAAAAGGCCCATACATAATAATAAATCTATCTGAAATCAATCAGTCATTAACAGACGACGCAAAGAATGTGATGGATAGTTGGCATGAGGGAAAAAGCATTTCTATATCAAATCAGACAGTTGAAATTGAGTCCAATAATATTACATCAACAACTGAAGTGCAGAATTTCACAGATCCAATTACAGAAAATACTGTTTTATCATATCCAACCTCTAAATACCTTAGTAACTATCCTATAGCCGATCAAAACGTTAACGGCGTGCAACGCGGACTGTGTTGGGCAGCTACAGTAGCTTCTATGTGTAGATTTGAAAAACCGTCAACTTGGGGATCACTTACTGCACAAAATGTTGCAGATTATTGCAATATTGGATATGATGATGGTGGCACTAATGGTGATGCTATATACGCTCTCAATCATTACCTTGGTTCGCCCTATGTCCCAACTGCTACTGGTGTACTATCAACATCGTCTATTCAAGTTGTAATAAACAATATTGATCCTGCATATATGCAATGTCGCAAGAAAACCGGTTTTTGGCCGTGGCAATTTTCATATCATGCTGTGGCACTCACTGGTTACAATTATTCGAGCGGCTATGTTATTCAATTAATGGATCCAGCCTATGAGTGTTTCAAGGCTTCAACTCGTGCAGCAGATGGGAGCTGGTCGTTTGCTTTTGGTGACACAAGTTTTACTTGGTACCGAACGGTTCGATTACTATACAGCGTATGATTATTTTGCGAGGTAAACTTATACACACAAAGAAAATAATCACCATCACCTTTTTTGCAACAGTCCTTATCGTTGCGTGTACAGTTATTAGTATTTTTCTTATCAAGGAGAAATTTGAGATGAATCTGTGGGGTGACTGGTTTTCACAGAATGGGGTTCGAGTAACATTGACTTGGGATGACCCTAGAGGCGTTCAGCAAGTCCGTACGACATCTGAAGTTAATAAAATTGTAAATATATCATCGTCTTTTCAGTCAATAACGGATCCGCAAAAAAAACTGTTTCTTCCTGATGAAGCCAGATCTGGATCGATAGTATACAAAATATGTGTTACTGGAGAAGAGAGGACAGTCCTATATGCTATCGAAAGAAACTTTATTATTATTGCTGATGAAAAATCACCCAAATGCATAACTGTCTGGAAAGTGAAACCAGCAGAATCTGAAGGATTAATTCAGACTATTATAGGTAATACCAATTAATATTATGTTTCACC
>CAYRWC010000155.1:4819-6855 GCA_964427795.1 uncultured Oscillospiraceae bacterium
AAAACATCGCACCGATCAAGGGATATGGTATGATGAAAATCATGCCTGTGTTCAGCGGCAAATAAAAAGTTGTGCTTACTTTGGTATGGCTAATCGTGCAAAAGTGCACACACCCAAGGCAAATCGTGAAATTGTATCCAACGCGTCGTGCAGATACACAAAAGGGCTCCGGTATTGATACAATGCTGGAGTTCTTTGATTTCAGGGGCTTTCGGGGTTTTGAGCAGTCATATCCAGTAGGCTGAAAGAGCTGAAAACGGCCTGTTTGCAACCCAATCGTGAAAAGATGCACACCTCAGATTAGACCAATTAAAGATAGATTTATAGTTGTATAGGCTAATCACACGATCCACAAATAAATTATATTGTGTTATATTAAGGTACATTTGGTTGGTATGGTATGCCAATCCGAACAAATATGGGATATCTGACGTCTAAGTGTATATTATTACTTAAATGGAGGCGCCGATATGAGACGATTTGCAGCCTTATCCCTGACCGTTTGTATGCTAATGGGCTTGTCTGCGTGCAACATAAGCCAACCCAAGAATGCAGTTTCAGCCTTTGAAATGGTTGCACCGGTATATCCGGCAGGCATTTCCTTTTCAGACTTTGATACCATGCGGGCTAATCGGGAAAAGAATCCGGTCAATGAAGAAAGCAAGAAAGGCATCAACCAGTTTTCATACAATACTGCGGTACCAATCCTAAAAAATGTAGTGACAAACGGCTGCTATTCGCCGCTGAGCCTTTACTTTGCCCTTTCCCTCGCCAGTTCAGGCGCGAATGGCAAGACGCGTGAGGAGTTGTTTGCTTTATTAGGTGCATCCGATCCGGACCAGTTGCTACAGCAAAACGGAAATCTGTACCGGCTACTCTACACAGACAACGAGATCACAAAATTGAAAATCGCCAATTCTCTTTGGCTTGACAATGAGTATCGAGGCGAGGAAGTTCTGTTCAAGGAGAATTTCGCCCAAAATGCCGCCGCCTATTTCTATTCTTCTTTGTTCAGTGTTGATTTTGCCAAGGAAAGTGCTGGCCAGGCTATGGCAAAATGGATTGCCGACAACACGAACAACACACTGAAGCCAGAATTTAAGCCAGATCCCGAACAGATTATGAGCATCATCAACACGATCTATTTTCGTGACGAATGGGTCGACCGGTTTGATGCCAGTCTGACAAAAGCAGACACGTTCCACCTGGCCAACAGTACGGATGTGACTTGTGATTTCATGAACTTGGTTTACAGCTCGAACACATTCAGCAAAGGAGACGGCTATACGCGATCGGCTTTGAATCTGAAGTCGCATGGCAGTATGGTATTTGTGCTCCCGGATGAAGGCGTTGATCTTCAGGACTTGCTGTCAAGCCCGGCCAGTTTGCATGACTTGTTCGAAGGCGGCACGCAGTCGAATGGCAAGGTGACCTGGAAAATTCCCAAATTTGTCTGCAACTCCATGTTGGATCTGGTTGATACACTGAAAAAACTGGGCATCACTTCCGCCTTTGAACAGGATGCAGATTTTAGTGGCATCACGGAGCGCCAAGCCTTTATTTCTTCGATTATCCAGAATACACATATTGCCATTGATGAAAAAGGTGTCGAAGCATCTGCCTTCACTAAAATCGACTACGCTGGTGCGGCGATGCCTGTCGGCCAAGCGGATATGATTCTTGACCGGCCGTTCATCTATGGCATTTTCAGCGCAACCAGCAATCTGCTTTTTATCGGAATTTGCGGCAACCCTAGGTGAATTTAAAAGCAGTCATGAAAAACTCAAACACCTGATTAGCGCCATTGGGTACGCATCCCATTTGTCTGGATAATAACAAGACTGCCGGTAAGGATATTATAAATTTTATTTATCAGAAATCCCCCTAACATCTGGCCGGACTGGCTGTAAACATTCACCGGATTACGCACTCAAGAAGGCAGCGACACAAGTCGAGGATTCGGTCAATGAAACTCTGGACTTATATGCGGTTCGCGGTGAACAGGGAAGAAAACTGCAGCCAGTCGATCTCGTTGG
>CAYRWC010000156.1:0-270 GCA_964427795.1 uncultured Oscillospiraceae bacterium
GTGACCGTGCCGGTTATTTTGCTTTTGCAGATGTCTGTCGTCCCGGACGGCGCTTATCTGGACGATATGTTCCAGGGACTGATCACTTTCCTGATGCTGCCGATTTCGCTTATTATGCTGATTCTTGCCGCCGGCCTGATGTTCGGCTATCTGCATAACCGGCCGGCTCTGGATGTTTTCCATGCCTTGCCGGTCCGCCGCCTGCCCTTGGCCGCCGGCCGTTTCCTGGCCGGTTATCTGCTGGTCTTTATCCCGCAGGCCCTTACTTTC
>CAYRWC010000156.1:293-6798 GCA_964427795.1 uncultured Oscillospiraceae bacterium
TTCGTTTTACGGTTTATCCGGCCGTTGGACGCGCTGAGCCTTAATCTGCTGGGAAGAACCGCCGGTTCGGTTTTTGTGATGTCTCTGGCGGTTTACGCGGTAACGGTTTTAGCGTTTGCCATGACCGGGACGATATTCGATGCCTTGTTCCTGACCGCCTTGTTGAATCTGGCTTATCCGGCCACTTTGGCGACCCTGGAGTTTTTTGTCGGCCTTGTTCTGCCCGGCTTTACCGTCGATATACAGCCGGCGCTCGACCGGTATCTCCTGCTGTCGCCCATCGGCCGCTTTTTCACGGTTGTTTACAGGGATTTGGATTTGCTCGACTTGTTTTGGTGGCTTCTGGTTATTGCGGCGATGATCCTTGGCATCCTCCTGATATACAAACAACGCAAAAGCGAGCGTGCCGGCAATCCCTTTACGTACCATATGCCGTTCCTGATCAACCGGTTTTTGGCCTGTCTGGTTGTCGGCCTTTATTTTGGTTATTTATTCTATCAGTTTAGAGCCGGCAATTTGATGTTCGCCATCGGCGTTCTGATCGGCTCATTTACGACTCATCTGGTTATCGAAGTCATTTTGTCGCGGGGATTTGGCGCTTTCAAGCATAGCCTGGTCAGCTACGCCGTTTATCTGGCTTGTTTTATTGCCGGCTGCGCCATGATTATGAGCGGTTTTTTCGGCTTTGATTACCGGCTGCCCGATCCGGATAAAATGGTTCGGGCCGAGTTGACGACGGATGATTTGCTGCCTGTTTACCAATCGGGCGGTCAGGCCGTGTACCCCATATTTGAAGAGGAACAAAACTTGCTTCTGATCAGGCAGCTGCATGAGCATTATCTGACCGAGCTGCCGAAACTGGCGCCTAAACCTTATACCTTATCGACCATAAACAAGCTGACCGGCAGCATGGCGGCATATGATTCGTCATACGCGGCCGAAACCAAGGACGGCGCGTTTCTGGAAAACAGTTATCGGACAACCTGTCGGGTGGCTTACTACCTGTCTTCGGGACAGAAAATGGTCCGGACGATTTATCTTGATTTTTCGCGGGAACCTTATGCCGGCATTATGAAACAGTTGAAGGCGTCCGATGAGTATAAGCTTCAACGGTATGCCGGTTTCCTGCAGCCGGCCGACCAGTTGAAATCCGTTGAGCTTTTCGATAAAACCGGACAGACCCTGCTGACATTGACGACCCAGAATCCTCAGAGCCTGGAACGCCTGACCGGTTTGCAAACGGCCATAAAGGCCGATCTGGCGGCCGGAGCCGACAATCAGACCGATCAGCCGGTCATCGGCTGCTTTATCCAGGACGGCAATCATAATTCGCCGCTCTATCTGACCGAAGCATTCGGCCAGACGATTACTGCTCTCAAAACATTGGGCCTTTCGACCGATTTCAGCCAATTGGCCGCGCGTTATTCAACGGTTTATCTGGTCGCCGATCCGGCGGATTTGTCGGCCGCAAAGGATCTTTATGCTATGGGCGGCGATAGCGAAAGTTTTTATCCGGCTCAATATCAGCCTTATGGCGATCTGGGATCGCCCTATCTGACTAAGAATGATCTTTTTACCAAAATCAACGATTCGGCTACCATTGCCTCATTGTACCAGTTGGGGGAGATCGGCTGGTCCGGCGAAACGGACGGCTATATCATGCTTTTTGCCGTAAACGGCCAGGTCCAGGCCGACGGATCGGCCAACAGCCCGCTGCCGATGCTGTATCTGCCCAAGGATAAAATGCCGGAAAGCCTGAAACAGCAATTAAAACTCGCCGGTTTGAGCATTCATGACTAAGGTGATGTTCAAATTGCCGTTTCGGCAGCGCAGCTCGTCAAGAAAGTCTTTCTCCTTGATTTCATCACGGGTTGTGATCGTATAGACCAGCTCAAAGAGGCTGCCCAGATCAGTCGTTTTAACTTTAACCAGATGATGGGTCAAGGTGTATTTATCAAGAACATCTGTAAAGGCATCCTGGTAATCGAGGTTTTCCGGGATCGTGATTTTCAGGACTTTGCCGGTCGCCTTAGACTGGCCGAATTTGAGGGTTTCCAGAACCAGCATGGCGGCACATAAAATGATGGCTACAATCACCGCGTAGAACATATAGCCCATGCCGCAGGACAGGCCGATGGCCATGGCGAAAAGGACATAGGCAATATCCTTCGGATCGCCGGGCGCGCTGCGGAACCGAATGATCGAGAAAGCGCCGGCCAGGCTGAAAGCACGGGCGATATTGCTGCCAACCAGTAAAATGATAATGGTGACGATAGCCGGCAGCATAACCAGCGTCAGGGCAAAGCTTTGCGAAGGATTTTTATCTTTATGGGTTTTCATGTAGACGACACTGATCAGAAGGCCGAGGACGAAAGCCACTCCCAGAGCGATCAGCAATCCGCCGATGGTGATCGTCGTATCTGAAGACCCGGTTGCTGCAGTAAAAATCGATTCAAACATGTTGTATGCTCCTTGCTGTTGATTCATAGACAGCCGCCGCTGAAGAGCCGGCTGTCCGGACTTTGATACCCGGGATAAAAACCCTGCCGCCGGATACGGCGCCGGTCTGGAGCAGCTGCTGATATTCGGTGCCGTATTTGGAAAAGCCGGCCGAATATACCTGATACTCCGATAATAACCGCGCGAGCCAAAAAGGCATGCTTTGAGATATTTTTATTTCCATCAGCCATAATCCCTTTTTTAAAAGAGGTGTTCCATAGTCGCCCGCTTCCAGCGCCAGATCGGTCCGGCGCGTCCGGATGCCCGTGTCAAAGGATATTCTCAGGCTGCGGTCGTTTTGATCAAAATAGGCTAACCGGTCATAAGCCAGATAAAGCTTGGGTTTAAGCGGGTATTCCTGAAGAAGATAAGCGATTTCCCGCAGAACCTGCCGGTTTTGCGTCGCGTCCGGTTCCGGGAGAAGACCGGTTCGGAGAAATTCATAAGCCTGGTTCAACCGCAGCGCGCTGCGCCGCTTATTGACCAGACCGGAAAACTTTTTCTTGATCTCCACATATACTTTGTCATCGATCCCGGGAACACCGTAACTGCGCAGCCGCAGTTTTTCTTTATAGCGCGGCCCCTGAAGAGACGCGTGAATCAAATGGTTGTCGTCGGTATCATAATATATATTGGCAATCGTATAAGCCCGGCCGCTGCGATTATAGGCGTCGGGCTCCATATGGGCGGCTATTCGGTTTTGCAGGTTCACCAGGATTTTTTCATCGATCAGGTACTTTTTTTCATGCCGGTTGAAAACTTCAATAGCCATAATCATCATCCTTCGGTCTCATTTGTTTTCAGTATATCCGGGTTATGTGATCGTAAAATGGATGTTGGCGATGGGTTATGTGAAGAATAGGCGAAAATGAATTGTTAGCCGGCGTTCATGAAGCCGTCATATTGTTTTGATATCCTATAATTTATTATCAATAAATATCCGGGAGGCCCACGGCAGATTATGCAGGACTGGATTATCAACATAATGAATCAATTTGGCTATTGGGGCATCTTGCTGCTGATTGCCATCGAGAACATTTTTCCGCCGATTCCCTCTGAAGTTATCCTAACATTCGGCGGTTTCATGACAACTTATACCCGCATGACCATTTGGGGCGTTATCGGTGTCGCGACCGCCGGTTCGGTCCTCGGCGCCATCATCCTGTATGGCGTCGGAAGACTTTTTTCCGCCGAACGGCTGGAACAGTGGCTGAACGGCAGAATCGGCCGCTGGCTTCGTTTCAAACCCGGCGATGTTCTGATGGCCCGGGATAAATTTGCCAAGAAAGGCGAATTGACAGTTCTTTTTTGCCGCTGCATACCGATCGTCCGCAGCCTGATATCGATTCCGGCCGGCATGGCCCGGATGCCCATGCCTAAATTCTTGGTTCTGACGGCTTTGGGTTCCCTGGCCTGGAATACGCTGTTGGTTTATTTGGGCGCTTTTGCCGGAGCATCCTGGAGCCGCATCGCCGGATATGTCGACACCTTGACCGTAATTGTTGCGGTTATTCTGGGCGCGGCGGTCCTGGTGCTGGCTTTCCTTTTCTATAAAAAGAAAATCGCGAAAAAGAATACGCAGAAATAACCGCCTGCAACGCCGCGGCGCCGCTAAGGCGCCTGATAACGCGAGGGCGGCAGGCCGAAGCGCCGCGTTTTGTTGAATGGTAAACCGGACGATAAGGACTTACTATAATCAGGAGGAACCGATATGACTAAAATTACATTCATGGGCGCCGGAAGCACAGTTTTTGCCAAAAATGTTCTGGGCGACTGCATGTCGACGGAAACGCTGGCCGACAGCGAAATCTGTTTATACGATGTCAACGCCGATCGCCTGCAGGAATCAAAATTGATGTTGGATGCCATTAACAGCAATGTCAATCAGAACCGCGCCGCCATCAAGACTTTTCTGAGCACGGAAAACCGCAAAAACGCTCTGCGGGACGCTGATTTTGTGGTCAACGCGATTCAGGTCGGCGGATATGACCCTTGCACGATCACCGATTTCGAAATCCCGAAGAAATACGGCTTGCGCCAGACGATAGCCGACACGCTGGGCATCGGCGGCATCATGCGCGCTCTGCGCACCATTCCTGTTCTGGCCGATTTTGCCAGGGACATGGAGGAAGTCTGTCCCGACGCGCTGTTTATCAATTATACGAATCCGATGTCGATGCTGTCCGGTTTTATGCAGCGATATACCGGCATCAAGACGGTCGGCCTTTGCCACAGCGTCCAATGCTGTTCGGAGACCTTGCTGACCGAGCTGGATATGACCGATAAGCTGGAACGGCGCAAAGAATTGATCGCCGGCATCAACCACATGGGATGGCTGCTGCAGATCCGGGACCGGCACGGCAACGACCTGTATCCGGAAATCCGCCGCCGCGCCGGAGAAAAGAACGCTCAGAGCAAGCATCATGATATGGTGCGCTTCGAATACATCAACCGTTTGGGTTATTATTGCACCGAGTCGAGCGAACATAACGCAGAATACAACCCATTCTTTATCAAGGCGCGTTATCCCGAACTGATCGACCGTTTCAACATCCCGTTGGATGAATACCCACGCCGCTGCATTGAGCAGATCGCCAATTGGGAAAAACAAAAAGAAGCGTTAATCGCCGATCCGACCCTGAGCCATATCCGCACGCAGGAATATGCCTCATATATCATGGAGGCGATTGTGACCGGCCGGCCTTATAAGATCGGCGGCAATGTCATCAACCACGGCATGATCGAGAACCTGCCGGACGAAGCCTGCGTTGAGGTACCTTGCCTGGTCGACGGCATGGGCATCCATCCCTGCTATGTCGGCAAATTGCCGCCGCAGCTGGCAGCAATGAACCGGACGCATATCAATGTGCATCTGCTCACGATCGAAGCGGCGGTGACCCGTAAAAAAGAATATATTTATCAGGCCGCCATGCTGGAACCGCATACCGCGGCGGAACTGTCGATCGACGATATTGTGAAGATGGTCGACGAGCTGATTGCCGCTCACGGCAGCTACCTGCCGGCATATCACTGAAAACATTCGGACATAAACAACGGTTACCCGGAAACCGGGCGGCGCCTAAAACGCCGCCCGGTTTTTTTCAGGGCAGCAACTCATCCATGACCTGTTTAACCAGCGGAACGACATAATGACTGCCGTGACGGTTTTTAACATCCTCGATGATCATGGCGATGGCCAGACGTGGCTGATCGGTATTCATGGCGGCAAACCAGCCGTTTTCCTCAGCGTCAACATCATCCAGACTCTTTTTTAGCTCGGCCGTGCCGGTTTTGCCCAGCATTTTAGTTCTAGCCGCAGTTTTCGTATAACCGGAGCCCGCCGGGTTTTCCACGACTTGAATCAAATCGTTGCTGAGCCGTTGGACGTCGCCGGAGGCAATGGCCTGAGCTTTCCAGACTTGAGGGACGGCCGCGCCGCCTTTCAGTTCCAGAATGGGCTGCATGATATCGCCGTTATTGGCCAGAGCGCTATAAAACAAGGCGATATGCAAGGGACTGACCAGCACCTCACCTTGGCCGTAACCCGTATCGGCCAGCAGGACGGAACCGGTTAAGCCTTTGTTGGATAATTGCGACTTGTAAAAGGGGTAATCAATCGGCAGATCTTCGCCGATACCGAAACCGGCCGCTCCTGCTTCAAAGGCATCCCGGCCGATATTCAAAGCTTGCCGGGCAAAATAAATATTATCGGAATAGAGGAAAGCGTCGCTCAGATTGACTGCTTTGCCGGGATCTTTAACCCGGGTTACCTGATAGGCGCCCCAACTGGAATCCGGTTGCCACGTCAGGCCGGAGATGGGTAACGCTTCATCCGGATTAAGCGCGCCCGATTTCAAACCGATGGCCGCGGTGACCAGCTTAAAAACGGAACCCGGAGCATAACCGATTTTAAACCGGTTGGTAAAAGGGCTCTTTACGGCTTCGTTCCAGGCCGTCTGCGTGGCGTCCGGCACATAAGTCTGCAATAAATTGGGATTGAAGGACG